>CALBTS010000650.1 GCA_937968035.1 uncultured Methanomethylovorans sp. | reverse complement strand
ACGTACCCGTCTTCCTTAAAGGAAATTCGCAGTATACTGGTATTTATTCCAGTAAATGAGTGTTGCGCATGTTTCCATAAGAGCACCTTCTGACTTTAATTATTAGTAAATAAGAGAGAAGAGTTCTGGCTCTTTGATCGATTTATTTAATAGTAACTAAAATTTGCCTTGATCACTCTTCTTCAGTCCAACCAAATCTACGCATTACCATCCTAATCCTGGCATTTACCTCACGCTTATCAAAAGGTTTGGCAATGTAATCATCAATTCCCAATTCCATGCCTCGTACCTTGTCTTCTACAGCGGTCTTTGCAGAGATCATTATCACAGGGATATTAGCGGATGTTGCGCTTTGCTTGAGATGTTCCACGACTTCGTATCCGTCCATATCAGGCATCATTATGTCAAGGAGGATCAGGTCAGGGCGCTCCCTCAATGTGGCTTCGATGGCTTGCTGTCCATTATATGCTACAACAAAATCATAGGGCTGATTCGAAAGTGACAGCTGCAGAAGATCGGGTATGTCCGGTTCATCATCTACAATGAGGATCTTGAGACGACCTCTCATTAACTTCTTCTGTATATATTCAAAGGATAATTTCCCATCTTCAACATGGAACCTTGCATCCAGAGTCTTCATTCCGATCTCTGCATGGATCTCACCTATGTTTGTAAGCTCCACGATTATCTCAAAGAAAGATTTAATAAGAGCTTCTGATTCATCTTTAAGAGTATCCTTTCCTAATATGGCAACAATGGAACCATTCTTCTCTGAAACTTTTGTGCGGACGAAATTGATGAAACTTTCCACCACCTGCATATTATCTGTGCCCAACACGGTCATGCTGTCGATCACTAGAACCGAGCCTGGGAATTTATCAAATAATTGTACCACATGAGAAGCTATCTTAGTGTGATCAGATGGGGAAGAGAAATAGAGAACACCCTCAGAAGGCTCTTTACCCGGAGGAAGCAAGTCTATGAAAATTATACGCTCCTTATCAATATCGTATTGGTATTCCTGAAACGTCCCTATAACTTTATTCCAGGGGGTTTTCAGGCAAAGCCAGACCACTTTTTGTTGGGGATCGCTTTGCAGCAGATCATACACATAAAAATAAACAATACGTCCTACAGCAACATCTACGGGAGCCAGGAAAAGAACAGTTTTTGACCTCAGGCCCTCTCTTAAAGCATAAATAATGTCGTGTGTTTCGTCCGCATTCATCATATTGACCTTGTCTAATATAATAGTAAATATTTGTTTCGTTCTCATATTAAACTTTGGTACTCTGCTCTGTTACACTATATAATAATAGCATTAAAAATATAAACTATGAATACAATAGGAAGTATACTTTCCAGTGAATGCTG
Organism: uncultured Methanomethylovorans sp.; assembly: GCA_937968035.1. GTDB lineage: Archaea > Halobacteriota > Methanosarcinia > Methanosarcinales > Methanosarcinaceae > Methanomethylovorans. The sequence continues at coordinate 22,175 of CALBTS010000650.1, read as the reverse complement.
GAATTTCGGGCAAAACAATATAAAGATATGATCAGCGATCCCTAGGGGACCCTGATTTTCATAAGTAGTGAATTGCGTATCATAAATGTTCGGCAAGAATTGTAGGTTGGCATCTTCCGAATTATGTGCATTGATATTGGAAAAGAGGTTATTATTACTGGTTAGTGTCACTTTTTTAACGGGAATTTTAGTTGCTGCCTCTTATACCATCCAAAAGTATTTAACTGAAATGCAAACCAAAGAATCTTTAGCCTTCACGACTCCTTTGATAATTGCTGCCTCATTGATAGCATACACCATAATCATATTTTCCCTTCCACAGATCAAGATGCTTAAAAAAGGATCTGATGAACTAGATGAAGACAATATCAATTACCTCTTTGATGTGAAAAACAGCATGGCAAGTGGGGTTTCGGATACTTGCGTTCAAATTGGAACATATATGCAAAAACTCGTTAACGAGATAGAGGAAACATCCAGAAAAGTATTGGAAACCCGAAACTACCTGAACTTAATAACAATTGCAACCCATGATGCCATTTTTGTAACAGATGACATGGGTAAGATAGAATATGTGAACGAAAGTTTTGTGGATCTTTCCGGATTTGTGGAAGATGAAATAGTTGGAAGGCATATGAACACTTTTTTCTCTCCACATGAAGATTGCTTGTTCCGGCTGGGACGGAATAATACACAAAATTGTGAAAATAAGCAGTTAGATACCAATCTGCTCTTAAAAACGGGAACTATGAAGCATGTTTCAATAAGATATGGACATGTGGAACTCTATTCTACGAAAAAACTTGTTTGTGTGATAAAGAATATCAAAGAGGTACAAAAAATTGATGAGATAAAAAACAACATCGTTTCTAATATATCACATGAACTGCGCACACCTTTGACCATAGTAAAAGGGTTCATAGAAATAGCATCAGAAGAGGAGAACAGAGAAAAACGTAACAAATACCTTCAGAAATCCCTGGAGGCCTTAAAAAGACAAGAATGGATGATAGAAGATCTGTTAGAAGTCGCTATGAATGAAGAAGACATTAAATCGAGAGTATATGATTGTGTACATTTACACGATGTTGTGGAGAAAGCTGTCGAGAAAGTGATATCAAAGGCTCGGGAAGCTGACATCGATGTTAAGAATATGATCAAACGTGGAATGTGTGTAAAAGCTGATCCGGATAAACTTTGTTATGCTATGACCAAGCTTCTGGACAATGCAATTAAATTCAATCACCCCGGAGAGGATGTGATCATAGAGGCAGCATCTTCTGAAGAGCTCATAACTGTAAAAGTTGTAGATAGAGGTATAGGGATATCGCCTGAAGACCTGGACAGAGTATTCGATCACTTCTACCAGAGAGACGGCAGCAGTAAGAGAAGATATGGAGGAAATGGTCTTGGCCTCACCGTTGCCAAACGTATCATTGAACATCATGGAGGGAAGATATGGGTGGAGAGCGAGAAGAACAAAGGAAGCACTTTTTTCTTTACCTTACATGGGTTTACCAGAAAAACCTTGTGACATTAACAACATGAACCTTCTTGTAGAAATAGAGGTGATAGAAAATACCTATCACCGTGCGAGAGCCCCAATTTTAAACTTTGAGAGAAGCTTTGATCATAGAAATGCCTTTTTCCATAGCCTCGGCAGCTTTAGAGGTGTCTGCGCCGCCACCGCGAGCCATGTCCGGCCTCCCTCCGCCACCGCCTCCTACTATCTTGGACATTTCACGTACAACCTTTCCGGAATCGGCTCCTTTGCCAATAGCTTTTTTGCCTGCTGCAGCAACGATCTTAATACCCTCGAAATCACTGATAAGGAGAGCCATAACGTCATCATCCTGAGTTAGCTCACCGGCGATCTTGACGAGTTCATCGGTATCAGCATGATCCACATGCTGTGCAACAAGCCTCAAACCACTAAGATCCTGGGCCTGACTGGACATCTTTACCACACGCAACTGCGCCATCTCTTCCTTTAGCCTTTCATTCTCTTTTTTGAACTCTTTCCATTCGCTGAAGAAACGGTCGATGGTCACAGGAAGCTGCTCCGGAAGCACCCGTAGGGCTTCAGAGGCAGTCGTCAGATAATAATCCGTTTCCTGAATGGCCCTCACAGCTGCCATACCTGCAGCATACTCAATACGTTCCACACCATCCTGGATGCGCTCTGTCTTTAGCACTTTAATGGGCCCCACAAGACCAGTGTTACTACAATGAGTGCCAGCGCATGCTTCTATATCATCAGCTACTTTCAGCACGCGGATCATATTCCCTTTAGGAACACCTCCCTGATAAAGGCCGAAGCCATACTTTTGTTCAGCCTGGTTCCGTTCCATCCATTCAGCAGTAACCCTCTGGTTATCCATGACAGTCTTATTTGCAAGAAGCTCGATCTGGTTAAGCTGCTCTTTTGTGATACGCTTGTAGTGTGTGATATCGAGACGGGCTCTGTTTTCTGTTTTCTGGGCACCTGCCTGCCAGATATGATCACCAAGTACCTTTCTCGCAGCATCGTTGACGATATGAGTGGCTGTGTGATGGCATGCATGTGCCATGCGGCGGTCCTTATTAACACGGCCTGTCACAATGTCACCCTTGCGCAGATGAAGCTGATTCTCCATAGCGTCTATCCGGTGAACTACCACACCTTTTACTATCTGGACATCCACTACGTTCAGCACCACATCTTCAAGTACAAAGGTACCGTGATCTGCAGGCTGTCCACCGCCCTCAGGATAGAAAAGAGTGCTATCACATACAATATAATTGTCGAAAAGATCAAGGACAACAGCCTCGAAATCCATCCTGTTGGGTTCATCATAGAATAACTTCTTGGTAGAAGGAAGACGGGAGACGCGTTCAGCATAAGGGAATACCTTTTCTTCTTTTTCCTCTGCCTTGCTATGCCTTCCTGCCACAAGGGAATAGAAATTATCCGGAAGGTCTACTGTGACACCTTCTTCTGCAGCGACATCTTTTGATACTTCAGGCGGGATGCCATGAGTATCATACATCTCGATGATCTGCTCCAGAGGCATTTTTTCCCCGGTCTGCCTGTAGTGCCTGGCAGACTTACTGATCATTCTCCTGCCACGCTCCAGAGTTTCCTGGAACTTGATCTCTTCATGATGGAGGATATCTTCTATCACTTCGAACCTTTCAGCGAATTCCGGATATTCCGGCAGGTTCTTTATATGCATTTGTACGATCTCGCTAAGAGGGATCGAAATATTGAGATCCTTCATCATACGGAGTGTCCTTCTAAGCACCAGTCTCGCCAGGTACCCTGCCTTTACATTGGAAGGGATGATACCATCGCCAAGCATAAAAGTAAGACATCTGCTGTGGTCAGTGATTGCATATACGGTTTCCACGGGTTGCATTATGGCTGCAAGCTTTTCAGCCGTGGTCCCTATACTGGAAGCCACTTGCCTGCGCAGTTCCATAAGGTTTGCCTTTTCACTCACATCCATGAGCCCTGCAAGCCTTGCATTCTGGGCAAGGATGTTCGCATATTCGGGATCCGCAAGCTCATGTTCAATACCAGCGAGATCCATAAGCTCTTTGACGATATTGGGGAATATCGCATCGTAAATAGTAGGAGAACCTTTAGAAGCCCAGACGAAACGTTCAAGACCATAGCCAGTGTCCACAATATAATTGTCCATCTTGCGGTACATCTCACCTTTTATTTCGATGGGTCCGTCCTTTACCTGTTCCAGATCCATGAACACAAGGGTGGCAACTTCCAGGCCCCCAACCAGAGTTTCCACACATGGGCCCGCATTTCCACCTCCTGCCCACGGCTCTTCCTTATAAGTAACTGCCATGGGGTCCACTCCCAGAGAATTCAACAGTTCATCACAGAGTCCCACTGTCCTGTCCTTCCAATATATTTCAGCATTCGGCTTGTTGAATGCATGATGGGCCATCATCTCGAAGGTTGTAAGATGGCGGCCACTCCTGCCTACCGCATCCAGATCAGAAAGCCTGATGCACGGCTGAGATATCGTAAGAGGATTATAAGGAGGAGCAACCTCACCGGATGTAACGAATGGCTGGAAATCTGCAATAGATGCGATCGTAAGGTATATATCATCCCTCCAGCGAGCCACCACAGGATATCTGCTCATTCTGGTATGACCTCTTTCCTCAAAGAAATTCAGGTAATATTCCCTCATTTCTGCCAGATCGAAACTCTTTTTGAACACAGGGTTGCCTATAAAAGAATAAGGGTCACAGGGTGCATCACCACATGTGGCCCTTTCAAGGTCCCGGGTCCAGAAGAACTTGCCACATTTAGGACACTGTTTCCTGACAAAACCGTTATCCTTGAAAAAATCAAGCTGATATTCATCTTCAAGCATAATAATACCATCTGATAATTGAAACGCGTTTTTACCATATCACCTATCTTTCAAGGCTTAAAAACATTTCTTATGGACATCCATATGTAGGAATGAAAGATCGTATGTGAAACAAGTTGGATCATTGCAAAAATAGTTATCAGTAAATTGTTTTTGAACATATAAAAGATAATCATGAACATAGTATGCAAAATAAGGCCATCATACTTAAATGCGTGAACACATGTATCTCAGTGTAGTGATGGCCGATGGAAGCAAAGAGATACATGTCACTGGTTTTTAGAGGAATAGTTGAAGAATATGACAATGCCGGTGTAAGACCCTCCGTATTTATGGATGGCGACGGAAGTTTACATATCTACCTGTGTGACTGCATTATTCCAGATGAAGAAGAGAACTATGGTTCTGAAGTGGATTATTCCTATCAGGTCAACGGTGGACAGTTCGTTGAAACCGTGTGCACACCAAAGAGCATAGAACCCATAAGAACTAAAACCGTCATGGAAGAAGACTGGTCTGAATAAAGGTACTCATAAAGAGCCAATGAATAAATTGCATTGGCAACTGATGTTGACACATCACTGCAAATACCTTCTGATCTGCGATGTGAAAAAATGGATTATAGAAAATTTACCCGTGTCCTTAAAAACGCCAAACAGGTTTACCGGGAAGACTACGTCAAAAAACTTTTCAAGTCTGCACATTATGATATCGGGCTTTTTGAAGAGCAGCTGAGCGATTTCAATGGGAGCCTGACATATGGGGAGAACAGGAAAGCTAAAGAATATATGGACAGGACCATTATTGCCCAGGTGCTTGATGATGCATCATTGCTGCTGGAGATCATAAGTAATAATCCCAAGATCCCCACTGAACAAAACCAGGAAATAGAAGCCATCATTGGCAGGCTGGAAGAGATGCGTGATGAGATAGAAGTCCTTGAAGAAGTAAAAATGATGGCCCAGATGCAGGAAAAGGAAGAGGATCAGGAATCTGAAAGAGGACCTAGAAGAATGTATGTAAATGTGTGAAGCGCATGATCTGATCACCTTTTCCTAAATCAAACTGTTTTGCCAGTTCCCATGGATTAATTTTAAGGCAAGGTCTGACAAAGATGGACCTATGCCAAAGATATTGCTTACAAACGATGATGGCGTATACTCTGCAGGTATCCGCGCAGCATACCGAAGTGTACAGGATATAGGAGAAGTAACTGTATGTGCACCTTCCATGCAGCAGAGTGGAGTGGGAAGATCGATCTCCATTTTTGAGCCTTTGAGGATAAACCAGGCTACTATCAATGATATGAATGTTTATGCCGTTGGCGGCACCCCCACTGATTCCGTAATACTTGGAATATTCGCTGTGATGAAAGAAATGCCCGATCTCATTTTATCGGGATTCAATATTGGCGAGAACATTAGCACCGATACGATCACCACATCCGGAACTATAGGTGCTGCCCTTGAGGGAGCCAGTTATGGGATACCTGCTATTGCTGTTTCGATACAGGCAAAGGAAGAAAAGGATAAATTCGATGATAACTGGGAATATGACCACGATTTTGAAGTTGCGGTTAAGATCGTGAACAGAATAGCAAAAAATGTAATAAAATTCGGATTACCTGAGCATGTAGACCTGTTAAATGTAAACATCCCTCATCAGGTAAAAGAAAATACTGAAATAGAGATTACACGACTTGCCAGAAAGGTCTTCAGAACAGCTGTTGAAGAAAGACATGATCCAAGAGGCAAGCCCTATTATTGGATAGCAGGAGATCTGATTATGGAAGAGGAAAAAGGTACCGATGTACATGCCGTTTCACAGAAAGGACATGTTTCTGTCACCCCCATCTCCCTGGATTCCACTTCACCTATTGACTTTTCAGAAATAGAACACCTGCTCTGAGCAGGCTTATCTTTTTATTTTCAACACTATCTCACTACAGTCGTCCCCCACATCTTTCAATGTGCCGACTGCACCGACCACGGCACCTGCAAGGATCTTCTGTACAAAGTTATTGATCTCTACATCCTTTCCATCAACTGTTAATTTCACTTCCATGATCATATCTCCTTTTGTTTTCTGTAATATGGGATCCTTCTGCTTACTGCAAGCCTGAAAAGATCGGGCATGTCCTCCACAGAGGCATGAGAAACATCCACAAGATTATCGTTTACAAGCAGACAGGGACGAAGTTTTCCATCCGACGTTACACGCAGCCTGTTGCAGTTGGCACAGAACTCGGTGTTATCCACAGGTCTGACGAATTCAACCTCAGCACCATCGATAAGATATTTTTTTCTGTGATGCAACTCTCTGACCTGGACACATCCTGCCTTCAGTTCAAGTTCTTTTTCGATCTCGTCCACATCTACATGATAACAGGCTACATCCCTGAAATCCATGAGCTGGATAAGCTGCAATATCACTTCCCCCTGGAATTCCCTTGCAAAGGAAAGCATGTCCTCGACCTCAGATTCATTGACATCTTTAAGCAGGACCATGTTCAGTTTCACCGGGGTGAGGCCAGCATCAACTGCAGCATGGATGCCCTCTATAACCTTCCTGAACACACCATCCTTACACTTGGTTATATGCCTATAGCTTCCCTCATTCAATGAATCAAGACTTATGTTCACCCTGTCAAGACCCGCATCCTTTAGAGACTGTGCACGCTCCCGGAGCAGGACGCCATTGGTCGTCATAGACACATCCTTAAGAGGAGGTAATGAAACAAGTATGTCCTCCAGATCATTACGTAACAGTGGCTCTCCACCCGATATCTTGAGCCTGTTGACCCCAAAGCCTGCAGCAACGTGCACTATATTGGAAATAGCCTCCACTGACATCTCTCCTGCAGTACCCTTACTACCTTCGTTATGGCAATAGATACAATTCAGATTGCATCTGTCAGTAACAGACATCCTCAGGCTCTTTATGGTACGCCCATAAGCGTCCGTGAGGAATTCCGTTTTGTGTGGAGCGTTCATAAATGCATATATCCCTTTTAAAGGCCTTTGAGCGGTTTAAACGGACATAATGATATATATAAGTTACATACACAGTAAAACTCATGACAAAAGCGGTACTGATAGCGGGAACTAACAGCGGTGTTGGAAAAACCACAGCCTCCATGGGACTAATGGCTGCACTGGTCAAAAGAGGCATGCAGGTCCAGCCCTATAAGGTCGGCCCGGACTATATCGACCCATCCTACCATACAGCGATCTGTAAAAGAGCATCCCGTAACCTGGATACCTTCATGATGGAAGTGGAAGGTGTGAAAAGGGAAGTTGCCCGTACTTCCGGCGGTTCGGATATCTCGGTCATCGAAGGTGTGATGGGACTTTTTGACGGCATGGATTCCACCGAGGTTGCCAGTTCTGCACATGTAGCTAAATCCCTTGATGTGCCCGTGATCCTGGTGGTAAATGTGCATGGGATGTCACGCAGTGCCGCAGCTATTGTAAAAGGATATTCAGAGTTTGATCCCGGCGTGGAAGTCGCAGGCGTGATACTCAACAAAGTAGGAAGTCCAAGACATGCAAAAATGATCCGGGATTGCATTCCTGACATACCCATTGTGGGAGCACTTCCGCGTAACAAGGATATAAGCGTACCTTCCCGGCATCTGGGACTACACATGGCCTTTGAATGTGAGTTCGATACCGGTGAGCTTGCAGGGTTCATAGAAGAGAATGTTGATCTGGATGCCATTATAGGGCTGGCCAGGGAACCTAATACGGATGCCTACGAGGAGAAAGAAATTCCAGAAACAGACCTGAAAATAGGAGTGGCAATGGACAAAGCATTCTGCTTCTATTATGCTGACATGTTCGATGAATTCAGGAGAAACGGTGCGGAAGTTGTGTTCTTCAGCCCCATGGCAGGAGAATTACCGGATGTTGACGGCATGTACTTTGGCGGAGGTTATCCTGAATTGTATCCGTGCGAACTTGAAGCTTCTGCAACTACGAAAGCCTTAAAGGACCTTTCAGCAGATGGGATGCCCATATACGGGGAATGCGGAGGATTGCAGTATCTTTCCACCTCATATGAGATCGATGATGTTACCTATAAGATGGCTGACCTTTTCTCGGCACGTACAGTGCTTACAAAGAAGCTCCAGGCCCTGGGATATACGGAAGGCTACGCCCACGGAGCGTTCATAAAAGGACCAGTGCGCGGACATGAGTTCCATTATTCCGTTACATATTGTGATAACGATGCCCGGCTTACGTTTGAGATGAAACGCGGCAAAGGAATTAAAGACGGATGGGATGGCATTGTGGAGCACAATTCTCTGGCATGTTACCAGCACGCCCATCCTGTGAGCTTCCCTGTAAAGGCTTTTGTGGACATGTGCAGGGAATATAAGCGCAGTTGATATATGCAGATGACAACATCCAAGAGATTAAATCACACATGATTCCAAAGAGGTATACTCCATGAGAAAATGGAAACATGATATAGGATTGGAGAGCAGGATGCTCTTTACCATGTTCTTGCTGGGAGCTGTGTATCTGCTCTTCCTGGTATTCCTGGCTGCTAATGGGGCAGATTCCATGTTCATACTCCTGTTCGCAGGAGTAATGATGTTCGTACAATACTACTATTCTGACAAGATGGTATTGTGGACATCAGGAGCCAAAATTGTATCTGCAAGCGAGGAGCCTGAACTGCACGAGATCATCACACGGCTGTGTGCGATCGCAGATATCCCGGTGCCGAGAATAGCTATCATGAATACTATGATGCCTAACGCTTTTGCCACCGGCAGGAACAAAAAGAACGCAGTTGTTGCCGTTACTACAGGACTTATGCGAAGCCTTGACCGGGAAGAACTTGAAGCCGTGCTGGGACATGAACTGACCCACATAAAGAACCGGGATATGACAGTACTGACCATAGCCAGCTTCCTTTCAACTGTTGCTTTCTTCATCGTAAGATACGCCCTGTACTTTGGTGGAGGCGGCAACAGGCGAGAAGGAAATGGAGGACTCATAGTAGTGTGGATAGTTTCCTTGATCGTGTGGGTGATAAGCTTCCTTCTCATACGCGCTCTTTCAAGATACAGGGAATTCTCTGCTGACAGAGGTGCTGCAATTATAACCGGGAAGCCATCCAAGCTCGCATCCGCCCTTATGAAGATAAGCGGTACGATGCAGAGAGTGCCATCTGAGGACCTAAGGAAAGTTGAAGGCATGAACGCCTTTTTCATTATCCCTGCAATATCCGGCTCTTCCATCATGCAGCTCCTATCCACACACCCTTCTACGGAAAAGCGCCTAGCAGCACTTGAGAAATTAGAAAGGGAGCTGGAGTTCTGATGGGAATTCTGGACACGATACTTGGAAGGAGCAAGCTCCCAAAAGCAAAAACTGACAGATTGTTTGCCATTTCCACGGCAAGCATCACTCTTGAAACAAATCTGGGAATTAAGCCCGCCACTGTGGCAGGAATATGTTTTAAACCCATTGAATCATCCCGCTACGAGACAGCGCGCACAGAGATAGAGGATCTCTTAAGATACAGTTGTCAGGAAACCGGAACATCATACAGGCTCAAAAAGGATGAATACAACTTTTTATGGGCCATCCTGGAAGACCCTGATTTTGAGGACATTGTCACTAACATACATCTTGTAAGCCAGACGATGATTGAACATGGTTTCGGTGAACAGTTGCTATGTGCCATCTATAAGTTCCAGGGAAACAGCACCGTATACTGGATATACAATTTCAAGCAGGATAGTTTTTATCCCTTTGTACCGAAAGGAAACAAAGAGAGGGACAATTCCACAGAATTCAGGCTCAAGTCCCTGATGGAAAGAGAACTGCCCATACAAAAGGATGTAGAGAAATGGTATCCCTTGTGGGGAATACCATTTTAGTATATTTAACTTAAATAAATTTTTCAGTCTTCAAAGATGCCAGTGCCCGTAAACACTTCTTTTGCTTCCTCAAAGGTCAGATCTTCAGGAGGCACTATGACATCTGATTCAACGATCTCTTCGGCACCCAGGACCTTCCCATTCTGTTTGATCTTTGAGATGAGAGCCGCCAGGTCTTGCTTGTAAGTTTTCTCATCACCTTTGGTCACATGCTCAACTATGCGGTTATCAATAGCGTTCAACTCATCAAAAAGGCTGCTGGGCACCTTATATTGCCCCAATCCCATTATCCGAATTATCATTTGCCTGCCTCCTGCTTGAGTTTTGCAAGCTCCACATCGACGGTGCTCTGGGAACTTAGCTTTGCGAGTTCACGGTCTATGTCATCATGCCTGCCAGTCACATCTTCCAGTGTACCTTGTTCAATAAGTTCATCAAGGGCTGCAGAACGTGCTTTCATCTGTTCCGTCTTGTTCTCGGCCCTCTCCATGGCAAGACCCACATCTGCCATTTCCTCGCTGATCCCTGAAATAGATTCGTTGATCTTGACCTGGGCTTCAGCAGAGGAATACTGTGCTTTGATGGTCTCCTTTTTTGTCCTGAAGATCTCGACCTTTGTGGACAAACGCTTCTCTGCAGCTACAAGCTTCTGCTGTTCCTGGTCCAACTCCGCTATCTGCTGGTCAAGCCCCTGAACCTGTGCCACAAGTGCAGCCTTACGCTCAAGGGCAAGCCTTGCAAGATCTTCCCTGTCGGCTTTGACAGCGTCCCTTGCCTGCTGGTCCAGCTTGTCTATGCTTTGCTGAAGCTTTGCTTTCTGTAACTCCAGACGTTTCTTCGATGTTGTGACCTCAGCCACTCCTCTCTTTACATTTTGTAGAAGCTCAAGCTGTTTTTCATAAGAATAATCAAGAGTCTCCCGGGGATCTTCCATCTTATCTGCAATTTTATTCATTTTGGCTTTGATAACTGTGCTCATACGATTGAATAAGCCCATATTCTCCCTCCTTGTGATCTCAGCTGATATATTTACCTTACTTTATGATACGATTTAAATCATATAAATGTAGGAAATAACTTAAGAAGTATATTCTATTCATTATCTTTTCCTGAAAATGGATGTTGCTGAGAAACTTCATTCTTATGTTTAAACCATGTCTTGCGCCTATAGTAGTTAAGAGGGTGTTTTATCCTGCTGCATAGTTCATCTGCACCATAGCAATTGCCATAAGTGCGCATAGTGGAGCAGGAAGGGGGCTTGTATTCTGTACCTGATGAGCCCGAGATATGTTCTATCTGATATCTCGTTTTCTCCATATCGAAATCAGGAGATACGTTGAACATAGCAATGATATCATCTACTGACATGCCCACGTTACGCAGGAACGAAGTAAGGGCAAAACGCATAGAATGAGCCAGATTCACCCCGGCTCTTACATTGGATATGGCATGTACCATACAGGGAGGAAACATATTACTCTCCACCGAGCCAAAATCCCCGGAGCCAAATGTTTCCTTCATCTGCTGCAGTTCAGTCTGGATCGGAGAAATGTATGGAACACACATCTGACAAATATCTTCAGGTACATCCAGAGGAAGAGAACTCTGGATCCGGTCACGTATAGCTTCCTGAAGCAACCTTGCAAGTTCTTCCTTTGAGATATAAACGTGGCCTTTCTGTATCTTGCGGTTAACAAGTTTCCATTCCAATGCTTTCATGGAACTTGCAAGCCGGATATAATCGGTGAAATGGATATCGAACTGATGGTCAGAAAAAAGAACATCAACATGAAAATCAGATGCTATTGAACATATGAACTCATATGGTTCTGAATGCAGAAGCTCATAACAGGAAACTGCTTCTGCAAGTGCATACCTGCGTATAAGAAAATTATCATCCACACATGATACTAAGACCCTTGAAAAGGGATAGGAAAGCAGTTCAATGAGAATTTTGCGGTCATCCGAAGCTAAAAGCTGGGGCTTAGTAATATCACCTTTTAAGGCCTGAAGTACTCTTTCAACCCCACGGGAACGGGCAGAATCCATGGCTCGAGAGGTTATCAGCCGTTCAAGGCTGAAACCTAGATCTGATACGTATGCTGAAGCTTCCGTAATAAAGGGGTAAAGAGCAAGATCCTTTTCTTCCATAGATCAGTCTGATTCTATCCTTGGGGCAAGCAGGTAACTTATCTTGCCTGCACCTTCGGCAATAGTGAAACCTATCTTGATAGGATAATCCTTCCCCAGCTCAAGAGTGACCTCATTTGATTTAGAGGCTGGTTTGACAATGTCCGAGAGATAATCCAGAGAGAACAGAGAACGGGCCTCTCCGGATCTCAGATCTATCAACTGGTCGCGGGGCATTTCCAGACGGACCTTATCAGTATCTCCTTCAGCTTCCATGTAGAAGATATCTCCATCCACACCAAGGGACATGTGATCACTGATCTTCTCTGCTGCTTTGACCGCTTTCTGAAGTTCCTTGCCATTGAGCACAACTTCAGCAGGCAACTCAAGCTGTGGTATGCGCGGTTCTGCACGGATAGTGGAAGGATCCAGTAACGAAAGAGTATAAGAAAATCCACCAATGTGTATGGACATTTTCTGGGACAGCTCGTCCAGTGCCAGAGTAGCCTTTTCGTTCTTTTCTGCTACCCCAAAAATATCATTGACCTTCGTAAGGTCCATGCCGATCTCACAGTCGTCGGCAGCAAAATCATCAAAGGCACTTGCCGCAAGCTCAAAGCTTACCATGGCCACGTTTGCCGGATCCACTGCTCTTACAGAGAGCCCCTCTGTGGATATCCTGAATCGAGCCTCATCCACGAGTACAGAAAGCGTTTCTATGGAACTTTTTAAAATATCCGCGTCAATCGTTGCCTTGAACATATCAATTCTCCATCCGGTGTCTGAATAACCACTTCATTATATCCTTTAAGTAATAAAAGTTTCCTATATAAAAACTCATATAAATGTGGCTTGAGGATAACTCAGTCATATTCTCTCCATGTGGCGTTGCATTTGGTGCATTTGAAGAAACGCGTTTCAGACTCATCCGCCGATCTGAGCTGTCTGAGCCACCAATATGCAACATTGTGCCCGCATTCAGGACATCTGGAAGATGTGGTGGGAAGACCCTGGTCGAAATTCTCTTCAAGAACAGTGACTTCACGGTCCTTACGTTGGGATTTTGACACGAGGTCATCAGAAACTCCTTCAGCACCCTTCACATGGCCGCACTTTTTACATACGAAAGAACCCTGAACCGGGAACATCATCGACTTACATTTGGGACAGAACTCCATTTATATCAACTCTTGCCTGATCTATTATTTTATTGTGATCGAAAGCCAGTTTAGGTATGCCATCTATTGTGAAAAGCGCGACATCTGCCGCATCAGAACCTGCTTTTGGGATACCTGTTCCCTTTGCGAGATAACATATAGACACTGTATGCCCTCTTGGATCACGCAAAGGTTCTGAATAGACTCCAATCAACTTAACTATTTCTATCGATAAGCCGGTCTCTTCCAACGCCTCACGCACTACTGCCTCTTCAGTAGTTTCTCCTACCTCTACGAATCCACCGGGAAGGGCGAACATGCTCTTAAAAGGGTCGTTTTGACGCCTGACAAGTACGATATTTGAACCATTTATTATTATTATTGCATCTACAGTTAAAAGAGGAGTTACCGGTTTCATATGACAACAAGTTTATTATGGCTGACAAGTATATAAGTCCATACAATTACAGGTGCTATTAATGCTTATCATACTATGGATATCCATCTCATTAATGCTTCTCAGTGCGATCCTGTCTGGAAAAAATAGATATAAAAGAATAATAGGGGCAGGAGGGTGGACCGTATTTTCAATTCACTGGGTGCAGCAGCCTTTGCATTATATTGCCATAGATGACTATGTGAACGTGACACTTACCATAGCAATGAGCATATTTTGCTTGCTCATAGCACGCACAATGTATGTGCAATATACGAATAGATACACACCTATGAAAGGTGAGATCGACATCACATATATGGCTACTAATGCTATTGCTATCGGATCAGTGTTCTATTTTCCTTTTGCAGAGATATCAGCCCTGAAAGAATGGCTGATCGGCATGGTAACAAATAATATAATGTGGACACTGAGCATGCTAGGCTTCTCGGCTTATAGGGCGGGTAACATGATAACATATAACGGACACACCGTGGAGATAATCCTGGGATGCACTGCCATTGAAAGCATTGCTCTTTTTATGGGCCTGATAGCTTCTGTGAATGCACCGATGAAAAAACTGCTATCTGCATTCATGGTATCAGTGCCCGTCATCTATATGCTTAATATATTAAGAGATGTATTTGTAGTGGTCGCATATGGTGAAATGTGGTTTGGACCAAATAGCTTTGAGATAGCTCACCATATGATAGCAAAGGCTGGGTCAGGAGTAGCTCTATTTGTGATCGCATACATGGTCATGCGTATACTACCTGAGATCCTGGAACTCATTGATGGCCTTTGGAACATGACCACCGAACAAATCAATAAATTAAGGAAGAAAGTGTAGGGAAATTATTAAATGCTTGCCAAAGGTTCAATTCCCTGGATACTGACTACTTTTGGGATTACATTTAGTTTTGCATTAGCGAGTTATTTCACAGCACATTCATATGCAAAGACAGGATTGACAATAGGAATTTTGGTACTGGCATTCTTGTTCATATTCTTCCGTGATCCTGAACGGTATCCTGTGGAGGGAGACGAATGTATGCTCTCCCCGGCCGACGGCAGGATAGTAGATATAAGGAACAGAAAACTGTGTATCTTTATGAACTTTCAGAATGTTCATGTGAACAGGGCGCCTTTAAAAGGAGAAGTCACTTCACTTGAGTATAAGAAAGGTGGATATATACCTGCTTTTTGTAAGGACTCTCACCGAAACGAGAGACAACATATATACATGGATACAGAATACGGGAAAATAGAAGTTGTCCAGATAGCAGGCACCATTACCAGAAGAATAGTGCCTTACATAAAGGAAGGAGACTTTATGGAAAGGGGACAACGTATAGGAATGATCCGTTTCGGCTCCAGGGTGGACGTAACAGTTCCGGAGAGCTTCGTGATCGAATGCAATAAAGGTGACAAGGTATATGCCGGCCGAACAACCATAGCCAGATTAAAACAGAAGGAGTGAATGACATATTTAGTACTCTGAAATTGCCTGATCTGATCACTCTGCTCAATGCATTATGTGGCTTTGGAGCGATAGTTGCAATACAGTACGGAATGGTTCAACTATCGTGTACATTGATCCTCTTAGCTGCAATTGCAGACGGCCTGGACGGGAGCATGGCCAGATATATGGGAGGAAGCGATATTGGGGGGTCACTTGATTCGCTTGCAGACGTGATATCATTTGGTGTGGCACCTGCAATTATAATCACCTCATTTATGAGCGAATTTGTTACAGTTGTAGCTGTCTGCTTTTATCTGATCTGCGGTATCCTGCGGCTTGCAAGGTTTAACATATCTAAACCTGACAGTGCTTTTTTTAAAGGCTTGCCTATAACAGCAGGTGGAATAACAGTTGCCGCAATTATACTAGTGGATGAGGGACATCTACAGTCAATTGCTGTGGCAGTAGGGTGCATAATACTGGGGATGCTGATGGTGAGCAGTATACCCTACATGAAAATAAGAAGCAAAAAGAAAACCCTCCCATTAACCCTTATATTTGCCATATCTATATTATCGTATTTCCTTGACCCGACATTTACAAGTATAGCCACAATTCCTTTAATGCTGGCTATGATGCTTTACATCATCTCGCCAATTTTTATAAAGAACAGGGGAGAAGACATTCGTGAGCACAATAAACAGCATAACTGAAAGAGATAATGCCCTATTTGAAGCTGGGATCAAGCTTGGAGCACTATATCATCAATTTAGTGGTTCACCTGTGAACATGAGAACAGTAGACAGTCTGGAAAAGGCAATAGCAGATAGTATCTCCGTGCAGCCATACGTAAAGAGCATAAAGGTTAGCATAGACAGAGAGATGGTGAGCTCCAGACTAAATAGTGAATTCGGATACTGCGAACTGGAAGGGCGTATGCTGGATGTCACCCTGTGCATGAAATATAAAGATATAATGGTAAAGGCTTCCCTTAAATACGACAAGTATCTGGATTATCCCTTAATGAAGATCGAAGAAATATCAAATATCCGATAACATCGGATAATTTATGCTGATCTGAATGCTTCTACTAAACGCGCATTTTGCTCTTGTGTGCCTACAGTGACCCTTATAAGAGAGTTGCCAGCGCCCCTGAAAGAACGGCAATCCCTGACAATTATACCTTTTTTAAGGAGGGATTCACATACCTCACTGGCACTGCGGGGAGAAACATCTACAAGTACGAAATTTGCCATGGAGCCATATACCTTAAAAGGTATTTGTTCCTGCAAGTATTTGCGTCCCTCTCTGACCATTACAATGCTCTTTTCAATATGTTGTTTGTCAGTAATAGCGGCTACACCGGCTTTCAATGCAGGGAGACTGACGTTGAAGGGCGTCGCGATCTTCATATATTCTTTCTTAAGCCAGGCAGGCATTATACCATAACCTAGACGTAAGCCAGCAAGACCAAATATTTTAGAGAACGTCCTGCCTACAACCAGGTTATCGTATTCCATTACAAGGTTTGTGACACTGTGTTCGGCAAATTCCACGTAAGCTTCATCTACGAACACCAATCCCCGGAAGGATTCCAAAAGCCTCCTTACATCAGAATCTGGTACCATGTTACCTGAAGGGTTGTTGGGAGAACAGAGGAAGATCACTTTCGTTCTGGAAGACACTGCTGTTCTAATAGCATCAATATCAACAGAGAAATCTTCTTTCCTTTCAACATATATTACAGAAGCTCCGTTTGCACGGGCAGCTATTTCATAATAGGAGAAAGTGGGTATTGGAAGTATAACCTCATCACCTTCCTGAATGATGAGCCGCATCAGGTTATCCAGCAGGCCATCCATGCCGGGACCTGCGGCACATATATTGGAAACAGGGAGAGAAAGGTACCTGCTCAGAGCTTCCACAAGTTCACCTGCATCCGCTGAAGGATAGAGATGGACCTTTCCTGCGTTTTCCAAAATTGCCTCAACCGCTTTTGGAGAAGGACCTAATGGGTTCTCGTTGGAACCCAATTTTATGATGGAAACCGGATCAAGGTCATATTTTTTCGCTGTGTCCTCTATGGACCTGCCTGGTACGTATTCGCGAATAGTACGAATGTTCTCATCGATGAGTTCAAGCCTGTTCAATTACCTCTACCACCCTATCGATCTGGTCTTTGTTAATAACAAGAGGTGGAGCCAGACGTATTACAGTTTCAGAAGTACTGTTAAGCAGTACTCCATGCTTCCTTGCATGGTCCACTATTTCAGTGCAGTTGCGCTCCAGTTCCAGCCCGATCATAAGACCTCGGCCACGAACCTCCTTGAAGCCAGGAATATCTGCTTGCCTGAGCTTATCCATGAAATGCTTGCCAAGTTCAGTGGTACGCTCCAGCAGACCATCTTCTTTAATAGCTGCGATGGAACCCAGAGCTGCAGCACATGCAAGGGGATTTCCGCCGAAAGTAGAGGCGTGCTGACCCTTACTGAAGGCTATGCCTTTTTTTGCAACAATTCCCCCCATGGGGAAACCGCCACCCATGGCTTTAGCCATGCACATTATATCTGGCTGGATACCGAAGTGGTCCTTGCAGAACCATTTGCCTGTCCTGCCAAAACCCGTCTGCACCTCATCAAAGATCAGCAGTATGCCATGTTCATCGCATATGCGGCGCACTTCCTGCAGATAACCATCAGAAGGCACATGAATGCCACCTTCTCCCTGAATAGGCTCAATGATGATAGCAGCGGTTTTCTCTGTGATAGCTTCTGCCATGGAATCAGCATTATCGTATGGCACAAAGATCTCTTCCTGCACCAGAGGCCTGAATGGAGCCCTATACATCTCCTTGTAAGTTACTGATAGAGAACCCATGGTACGCCCGTGAAAAGACCTTTCTGCAGCTATGAAGTCTGTTTTTCCTGTAGTGACACGAGCCAGTTTCATTGCAGCTTCCACTGCCTCTGCTCCGGAATTGCAGAAAAAGGCACGATCCATACCTGTTAACTTCACCAGTTCCTCGGCAAGATCGGCCTGGACTTCCGTATAATAAAGATTTGAAACATGTATGAGCTTCTCTGCCTGGGACTTTATGGCTTCCACTACCCTTGGATGACAGTGCCCTACATTATTGACTGCGATACCTGCAACGCAGTCTATGTACTCCACACCGTTGACATCACAGACAACTGCACCTTTTCCACTGACAAGTGCAAGCGGCTGGCGCCCATATGTCTGCATGACATGAGCTGCATCCTTCTGTGCGATGCTTTCGTAATTTATGGAAGACATGGAACACACCTCTGTTAATTACAAGGCAGTTAGGTATATTTGGAATATATAAAGACTTGACGATGCTTAAAGGATCTTGTGTGGGGGTTTCAATGAAATATAGATATTGTGTAACAGGAACACAAGAGATGCCTGGAAGAAGAACATTGCAAAAGTATATCTGTAGCCAGTTTCTTCCGAAATCGGAAATGGTGATAGCAAAGGTTCAAAGAAAAAGAACAATAGGCTCAGGGATAGAAAGTAGAAACTGAACTTAAGCTTGTTGTAGGATACAAAAAGGCGTGAACGCACAACATCTGCACTGTAATTGTTCAACTCATAGCAAATAAGCAATGCAAGAACTACCGTGAGGCCACGCATCAGAACATCCAGTGCAATAAGAAAATTTGCGTTCATATGAAGGCATCCATACTTTTCATGATCATACCTGATATAGGAGACACCTAATCATTTTATATAATTCAAACATCAAGCTGCATCAGTTGACTGTCACTTAACTCAGCATTTTCTTCCCTTTCAAAGACAACACCTTCAGAAGCCCTCATTACACCATCAACCCTTGCAGATTCATGTATCCTGACGGTGCGCGCATTGATCTCACCCAACACATGGGAACCTTCAGAGATCCTCACAATTCCCCTGGAAACAATATTCCCATGAATGGAATTGTTCTTTCCAAGATAGATATCATCTATTGTCCTTATACTCCCGTATAGAGTATTATCACTACCCATCTCCAATGAAGTGGAACGGATATTTCCTACAAGCCTGCAGCCATTCCCTATAACTGCATGAGAAGGTACGCGGATAGAGTCGATAGATATACTTGAGCCGTTTGGAATTATCATAGCAGCGGGACCCATAACCTCTACAGTATCATCAAAAAGTTCATTCAGTGCTTTTTCCACCTCTTCATCCTTACCAAGACGCAGAAGTTCACTTATGTATAGGAAAAGATACACAATGACAGGTACAGGGTTACGTATGACTATCCAGCCCTTTGCTTCAAAGCCTCCGTTGATCTTAACATCATTACCGATATCCAGGTCGCCTTTGACGATCAGTTTACCATCTATGTTGACAAATTCTCCCAAATAAGCGTCCTCACCTGTTTTGACATTTCCACCTATCCGGGACCAGATGTCGATACGTATATCAGACTTGCATACAAGATCACCAGCAAGTTCCACGCGTTCACCCAGAATGGCAGAATTTGCGTGAATACCGTACTTGATATCTGAATGATTACCTACTATCACATCACCTTCCACGACAATAGTGTGCTCTTCCATTTTTGTGTTGTCGGGGACCACAAAGGTCTTAAGGAGAGTTTCTTCGGCTATGATATCACTTCCGTAAATGGTGAATTGTAGCTACGGTTACAGCACACATGATATAAAATGGCATGTATATATTATTAATTATTATGTATGTCTTTCTCTTGGTCTATGCCGTTGCGCACATCAACAGCTGGTCCTCTGCCTATGGATAGAGCTTCATCCGGGGAAAGTAAGAGCTGACCTGTGGCAAGGAGCTTATCAGAAGCATCGACAACAAGGACTTCTTCTCCGGCCCTAAGTTCTTTGTCCAAACCAATGACGTGTTTTGCGAAAACGGTCTTGCCTTTCGATACAAAGGGAACAGCGTCATCACACACCATCACCCTATAAGAAGGCGAAGGAAGGACATTGTGTATCACCTGAGCTCCGGCAATGCTCAGGGTGAGCATACCATCCTTTGCCCTGACTGTGGCAATGCGTTGACCGTTGTGTATTATTTGCCTGACACGGTTGGTCCTTGACAGCAGAAAAGTTACACCTTCCGGAAAAAGGGCTTCACCACATCCTTTTCCAAACTGATAATCGGCTATGCTCCTAACTTTTCTCAGATTCTTATCTGCATCTTGCATAGCAGCTAAATTACAGGTTCCTTTTAAATGTATAGCGGTCATTTTAAATTAAAGATATGAACATCAATTTTATGAATTATAATATATAATTAGCATCAAACAGATTTAAATATAATAATGACTTATTAGTACTTGAGGAAACGGGAAAACTGCTTGTAAGCTGTATAACCCGAAAAACGTAACTGTAACCAAGCAAACCATTCATCCCCTCAAACAATGTGCCCGTTTCCTCTTTTTTCTGATGGTCAATTATCACAAATGTTTTGGTTTTTCTTATTTTCAAAAAATAAGATGGATGGAACTATATTCACCCTTTTACAACTCCAATAGGCATCAAGCGTGCAACTTTCCTTGCTATGCCCAGGTTATGAACAACATCCACCACGTCACTGCTTGACTTGTAGACCTCCGGAGCCTCTTCAGCTATTAGTGCAGGTTGTGTGGCACGAACAGATATGCCCATTTCGCTGAGCTCTTTCTGGATCTGCTCTCCTCTGAACTCATGTTTTGCATGAGCTCTGCTCATAACCCTGCCGGCACCATGACACGCACTACCAAAACTGATCTCCATTGCATCAAGAGTCCCGTGCAGTACGTATGAAGCAGTTCCCATGCTTCCTGGGATGAGCACTGGCTGTCCCACGTCTTTATATAGCGCAGGGATATCGGAATGACCTGGAGGGAACGCACGGGTAGCACCTTTCCTGTGCACATATACCTCTTGCTTTTTGTTGTCAATTCTGTGTTCCTCGAGCTTTGCCACATTATGTGCTACATCATAGACCAGGTCCATACCCAGTTCATCCATATCCTTACGGAAGAAATCCTGGAACACTTCCCTTGCCCAGTGCATTATGACCTGCCTGTTGACCCAGGCATAGTTGGCCGCACATACCATGGCACCGAAATAGTTCTGAGCCTCGGAAGAATCCGTAGGTGCACATGCAAGCTGCTTATCAGGGAGATCTATCTTGTATTTTTGTGAAGCCTGCGTAAGAGTGCGCAAATGATCGGTACATATCTGATGACCTGCACCTCTTGAACCGCAATGGATCATGAATGTTACCTGCCCTTCATGCAAGCCGAAGGCATCAGCAGCTTTTGTGTCATAGATCTCATCCACGTACTGGATCTCCAGAAAATGATTGCCACTGCCAAGAGTTCCCAGCTGAGGCCTTCCCCTTTGGCGTGCCTTGGTACTCACCTGTTTTACCAGAGCGCCTTCCATCATGCCCTGACTCTCACACCTTTCCACGTCCTTAGGTACGCCATAGCCATTTTCCACAGCCCAGCGGGAGCCATGGATAAAAATATCATCCAGTTGATCATCATTTACTCGCAGACGGCTCTTGGAGCCCACCCCGGAGGGTATAGCGTGGAACAATTTTTCCAGCAGGTCCTTTATGCCAGGTCTCACATCGTTCTCTCTCAGGTTGGACCGGATGAGCCTTACACCGCAGTTGATATCAAAACCCACACCACCCGGGCTGATAACACCTTCTTCCCTGT
>CALBTS010000649.1 GCA_937968035.1 uncultured Methanomethylovorans sp. | reverse complement strand
GGTGCTATTATTAACACAATCCAGAATACCCCTGTTGGAGAAGACGGCTATAGAACCCTGAAGGTTGAAAATGAAGATCAGGCGAAACAGGCTCAGGAAGAAATAGCGAAGTTTGCTGAACAGAATAAGGTTGACGCTGAGATCAAGCAAGAGGGTGATACTATTAAGGTTAAGGAACTGGAGAAGGCCCCTGCCCCTGCCCCTGCCCCTGCCCCTGCTATGCCGGTACAGACGGCTAAACCACAGCCCACGCAGCCCGTAGAGGTGAAAACGCAGGGAGATGAAACCTTGACACCTACCCCCGAATCTGCTACAATCCCCGCCATGACAGAAGATACGGCTGCCCGCAGTCCGGTAAATGGACAGGACATAGCCCCCGAAAACACAGCCAGCGGGAAGGGGGAAATAAAACCTGAAAATACAAAAATTGTATCAGGGACATTTTATCATAATACTGACAATGCTGGTTCTATTATTGAATCTGGTGGTTTTTTAGTAGAATCAACTCGCGACTTATCTAAACAAGAAAGAGGACTTGTGTCGGGAAATCTTGGAGATGGTATTTATCTATCACCAGACTATAACACAAATAAAAATACATGGGGCGGAAATGAGAATATTCGTGTTCATTTCAAAAAACCATTAAAAATGTATGATTTAGGTTCTGAAGAAGGTTCAGCCAGTATTGACATCGAATTTGCAGATAAAATTAAAGATGCAGGATATGATGGAATAATTGTTAATGACCCAAATCCAAAATCAGGCGGAAATCAGATAGTAATTTTTGATCCGAAAAATATTGAGATTGAAGGTGTTGTAGAACAAATGGAAAACGACCCCGAAAATCTTTACGATATTGATATGTCTATATCCTCTTTTAACCCCCCTGTCTCCGAGGCCGGAGACGGTGGAAAAATTACATTAACTTCTGATAATTTACCAGATAAATCTGTCTGGAAAACAATCAATGAAGAAATAGCCATTGAAGAATATTCTCAGACTCGTAAAAAATATAAACCTGATGCTGATTTTAAAGCTGAATTTCAAAAGATGACACAGACCGAAAAGAAACGAAGAATCAAAGATTATCGGCCAAGTGGAAAATTAGACGCTGGTATGTGGTTGAAGCATTTTGCAAAAGTAGAACCTGAATTTGCGGCCAATCCTGTATTTGTTGTTCAAGATAGTATGTTAGTTTTCAAGGATGGGTATAGGTACAGATTGGAGCCTAAATGGTTTGGTTTAAATAAAAATGATTTAAAAGAAGGACAAAAAATACAGGTTGACTTAGCTTCTCTAAAATTAAAACAAAAAACTAAACCGGCTATTGCTACTAAATCTAAATCTCCTACCCCCACCGGCAACGCAAGCGGCGGAACTTCTATAGGTGATCCTGATCTTGGTGCAAGTGGGATTGATAGAGGCCGTATAGAAGTGTCATTAGAGCCTGGCGGTAAACCCATGCCAGCAAGAGAAATTGTTGATTATGTTGGTCGAGCCTTCAATATACCAATGAGAGGTAAAGCTACTCACGTAAGAAAAAAAGCATTGGGATGGTTTGACCCCAAAGGCATTGGTATTCGCATGAAAGATGTGCGTGAACTGACTACAGCCATGCACGAAATAGGACATCATATTGACTGGACGCTTAATAAACGATGGTCTTTGAATCCTCCATTAAAAGCGATAACTGACGAGCTTTTATCTTTGGGTAAAGCACTTTATGGCAGTCGTACTCCACCAGGAGGCTATAAATCTGAGGGATGGGCTGAGTACATAAGGGCTTATTTAACCGGCGAAGATACTGCCAAACTGGCCCCTGCCTTAGATAAATGGTTTAAGGAAACCTATCTGCCATCCAACAAAGATATAACAAAAAAACTGAATATAACAAAAGGGATGATAGATAAATGGCGGCTTCAAGGGGCAGAGAAAAGAATTGACAGTCAGATATCAACTGGAAAAATAAAAGGGTCTATTCCTGAACGTATTGAACGTGGCATGTTATGGGTAGATACTAATTTCAGAGATGAACTTGCTCCTATTCGTGTCGGAATGAAAAAGGCAGGTATTGGAACAGAAGATTTACCTTATGCCGAAAACCCCTACCAAATTGCCGTTGCCAGAGCAGATAAAGCCGGTGCAGTTGCAAGGCAGTTTGTTCTTAAATACACAACTGATACATCAGGTGAATGGAACGGTATGGGGCTGTCTGAAGCACTTGAGCCGGTATCTAATAATATGGCTGCTTTTACCCGATGGATGGTAGCCGCCCGTGCGAAACTCTTACACAGTAGAGGCATAAACCCTGGTATAAGTAAGATGGACGCCGATTATGTATATGATAAATATGATAGTCAGATATTTCAGGATGTTTTAAAAGAAGTAACAGCATGGAATCACAGGGTTTTAAATTATCTGGTTGAAGCTGGCGGCATGTCTCAAGAGGCATTAAATCGTATAGAACAATTAAATCCTATTTATGTTCCTTTTATGAGAGCTTTCAAAGAAGGTGAACTTAACAAAAAAGGCGGCGTAGGCAGAGGTGTTGCAAAAGTCAATAAAGCAGTTAAATCTATTAAAGGATCAGGCAGAGAGATTATAGATCCACTGGAATCCATGATAACTCAGACAGAAAAGATTATTGCGACTGCTCATAAAGCTGAGGTTGCTAAAGCATTAGCAAAACTGGCAGATAAGCCTGGTATGGATTTTTTGATCTGGAAAGTACCAGCACCTACAGAAGCTACTAAATTTGAGGCTGAACAGATTAAACGTGATATTGCTAAGATAGCATACAAAAGAATGGGACTTGATCCAGAAGAAATATCATCCAGTATGCTGGAAAGATGGAATGAGGAAATAACCGTCTTTACTAATGCAAGTGCTTATTATGGCAAAGATAATATTGTTTCTTTGGTAATTGATGGTAAACCACAGTTTTTTGAAGTTGATCCTGCGTTGTACAGAGCGATTGAGGGACTTGATCAGTATTCTTTACCCTGGGCGTTAGATTTATTGCTTGGCAAACCTGCCAGAATGGTAAGGCTTGGCGCTACAGGCCTTAATGCTTCATTTGGGCTTATTCGTAACTTTTTACGTGATGCCTTAACTTTTACTGTACAATCCAAACATGCAAAGTTAGGGCCTGTTTCTGCTGTTTATGGTATTGCTCAAGATATTATTGATACACCAACAGCCCAGAAATTTAAAGCTATGGGCGGGAAAATGTCTGTTCAGGTATTAGCTGACCGCAGAGCTGCGCAAACATTGAAAAAAGAAGTTCTAAAACATACGATGGGTAAGCATATTGTTTACACTGTAGGACATCCTGTAGATGCCTTACGTGAGTTATTTGGTGTTACAGAAGCAGGGACGAGAATCGGTGAATTTGACGCTGCGTTAAAATATGGCGAAAAGAAATGGGGCAAAGACAGTAAATCGGCAGCTTTATATGCGTTAAATCAAGCCCAGGATGTTACAACTAATTTCTCTCGTCATGGCCGAATGGCTAAAATACTTAACCAGATTATTCCATTTTTTAATGCGGCTATTCAAGGACCCGATAAGATGGTCAGGACATTTAAAAACAGGCCTGTTTCGACTACATTAAAAGCAATTATCGCTCTAACTTTACCGGCTATATGGTTATGGTGGAAAAACAGGGATAAAGAATGGTATAAGAATATGCCTGAATATGAAAGAGTAAATTATTTGCATTTTGAAGTACATGGAACAGATAAAATCATCAGAATACCTGTACCATTTGAGTTAGGTCATATATTTATGTCGGCTCCGGTTGCCGCATTAGACGCTCAGTACAAAGAAGACCCTAAGATTTTTGATGATATGTTCAAGGAATCATTACAACAAAATAATCCCTTTGCATGGCCGGCAGCTATAAGCCCAATCATAGATAATTTACAGAATGAGGATTTTTCTGGTAAACCTATAGTCTCAAGATCGGCAGAATATAAATTACCAGAAGATCAATACAATAAATATACATCCAAACTTATGAAAACACTGGGTAAACAGCTTAATATGTCTCCTGCTAAACTTGAACATCTGGTTAATAGTTATTCAGGCGGTTTGTATCAAAGAATTAATCGAACTGTTAATTTGAAAGATGAAGAAAATATAGACATTGAAAATGCTCCAGTTGTCGGAACATTATTTTTAAAAGATCCCGATGCTCCCAAGAAACAGCTTAATGATTTTTACGAACGTAGAGATATCTTAAATCGAAAATACGCCTCAAAGAAAATTACCGATAGAGAAAAAGCAATTCGGAAAGTTTATGAAAAAACCAGTAGGGAAATATCTGATTTAACAAAAAAACTCGATAGTGTAAAGAATAAATCACAAAAGAAAGTTGTTTATAATATTATTAAGAAAAAACTCGAAATAACAAAAAAAATAGATAAGGATAAATAACTGCTTTTTCATTTTTTGCCCCTTTCAAAAGAGCCGTCCTGTTCCTCCAGGGGCGGCTTTTATTTTTTAAGCTGAAATGGTGGAGTGTATTTATAGGAATTTTGCAGATATTCCTGTTTTGCTCGTTGTTCCTGCCAGTAATTTGCGTTATTCTGGTTTGGTAGCATAATAATTTCAGACTGCCTTGCTCTATCCTGACTTTCAGCAATAGAATCTAAACTTCGTTCGATATTCTGCATTACTTGTTGATTCGCTTGTTGAGTCGCTAATTCTCTGTTCGCTAAATCTTCAGCTTTCCACATATTTTGAACATCAATACAAAGCTGTATATTCTCTATATTATCAATAATTTCAGGCCAGTTAGGGATAAGTTTTTGTGCGTTGGCAAAGGCATCAAATTCTGCAACCTTACTACCGCTTTTTTTAGCATCCAGATAGATGTAATATGCTCTTTTTTGTTCATTATTCAGAGAATTAATCAGATTGTTTTGTTTAGCAAATCGATCTGATAATATTTGAGACAATTGAGACTCTGGTGATGGAGTGCTAACACATCCTGTTAGAATCAAAAAACTAAAGATAGTAATTAAACTTTTCATGCTTATCTCCTTTATTCATAACATTTTACATCTGTTTTTTTTTTTTTTGATTTTTCTTATAATACTATGGTTGACAACGCATTGCCATCTAAATATTATTTAGCTATCAGCCATGCCGACACAAACGAAGCGAGGAGCGGAAACCGGCAACAGTTGATATACACCAGCGTTATTAAGGGTAAACAATGGAGTTAAAACAAGATATTAATGAGCAAGCACTTCTGTTAATGGTTTTATTCCCGCAAGAATTTGAGCAAGCTGTTCAGGTGATAAATCAGCAATCTTGTCAGCAATCGCACGCTGAATAATATGTTTTGCTAATTCTTCAGATAAAACTTGTATTGCAGATTCAATATTATTCTCTTCAGCTAAAACTTCAGCTATTTTTTGCATAGTCTGATCTAAGCTAAGCCATAATAGTATTCCTGCCGCTACTTTTGGGCTATAGTCTCTACCTGGCTTAGCAGCTTTTGCAAGATAATCTGTAAGCTTTACTGGCAGATAATAACTTTTTTTTGGGTGTTTTTTAATTTTTTTTGCTTCCATAAGCCTCTATTTACCAGTAATTTAACTATTGTCAACAGAATTAATTAGAGTTTTTTAGAGTTTTTTGTGTTGACACGAGAAAACACTGCCGATATATTAAGCGTAGAGTTAATTAGAGTTTTTTAGAGGCTTAATATGGCAGTAAATTATATAAATCTTAATTATCAAAATGAAACAGACCGTGAGGCTCTTGAGGTTATTAATAAGCTTTCAGAGTTAGAAGACCGCAAGCCCCATGATTCGTTACGTAGGCTCATCCTTGAGGCAGGAAATAATAAAATTAAAGAGCTTCAGTCGCTCCGTGGGAATAAATGTTCCTCCGATGATTCTAACAATTCTACAAATACAAACAATGAATGTCAAGAGAAAATTTAATCTGGGAGAATAAAAAATGGGTAAATGCCAAATATGTGAAGGTAATTACAAAGAGCTGACCACCTGCGATGTAACCGACAAAAAATGCTGCCCCGATTGCATCGTTAAGAACTGGCTTGACACGGCTAATGATGTTAGCAAAGAAGCTATTAGTAACGGGAAGGCTTTAGCGTGGCTCTTATACAATGAGCGGCAACAATCTGAGCCTGACACTACGCGGCAATTTATAGCTAATGCATGTACTGACCTATGCGAAGAGGTGTTAGCGATCAGATGTCAAAAAATCGATCTTTATCACGACCTGCTTACATTACGTCAAGAACTGGAAACCCTTAAGCTGAAACGAGGTGTAGCATGAGACTGATTTATTTTATCCAGTTAATTATCGGAATAATTTTTTACAACAATAATGATACCGCCCCCGCGGATATGCGTGAGGGTGAATTTAACGACTTTTAGACCCTCCTCCTCCTTAAAACCCGCAGCCGGTCGGGTAATACCGGCAGTTAAAAAAATTAAAAAATTTAAAAATAAGTAATTGCTCTTTCATATCTCAATAGCCGGTATCTGGTAAACAAGTGGTTTATGAGGCGTTCTCATAAGCTAATTCCAAAATCAATTGATTAAAAAAAATCTCACGGATACCGGCAGAAATACGCAGGGTTACGGCTGGCCGCCTGTGGGCGACCTAACCTGAACTGGGGCCGTAATCCTGTTATCATATAACTTTTTTACAGGAGAAAAAAATGGGAATAGAAACAACACAACAAATAGCTGGCAAGGACTGCGTTACCAACAGCAGTATGGCCTGCTTCAAACAATGCCGACGCAAATATTATTATTCTTACGAATTAGGCTGGAGACCGGCGGTCGAGAAAGCCCCTCTGCGGTTCGGCAGCCAGTTTCATGCGGCTCTGGATGAGCTATGCAAAGGTGAGGATTATGACGTTGTTATTAATAAGATCGATATCGCCTACGATACCGTAGCATCTAACTTATTCGACCCCGAGAAAATCTACGACCTCCAGATGGAATGCCAGACCCTAAAAACACTGCTATCCGGTTACGTAGCGGCCTGGGCAGATAGTCAGATTAAGATTATCGAATCCGAGACCAGTTTCCAATTACCGATCATTAATCCCGAGACCGGATACCCTGCCCGTATATTTCAGCAGGCCGGCAAACGGGACAGGCTTGGAATCCTGCCCGATGGCCGCACGGCGTTAATCGAGACTAAGACCGTATCCGATGATATCACACCCGGAAGTGATTACCGTAACGTACTGTCAATCAACCAGCAGATATCCATGTATGTCCTGGCTGCTAAAGCCGAGGGACATGACATCGAAACTACCATCTACGACTGCATACGCAAACCCACAATAAGGCCGTGCGATGTGGCTTTAACTGATGAGCAGGGAATAAAAGTTGTCCTGGATGAACAAGGCCAGAGAGTTTTAAAAGCTAACGGCGAGCCAAGACAGACGGGCGATACCGCCAAGGGCTATACCTTGCAGACAAGGCCGATGACAGCAGAAGAATGGGACAATAAACTTTCAGCGGATATCTTAGACAGGCCGGATTTTTACTACCAGCGTTTTGAAGTGCCTCGTCTTGAATCAGACCTTAAAGAATTTGCTTATGAGTTATGGGATATCGCGCAAGATATTAACACGGCCAGAAAAAATAATCTCTGGTACAGAAACACCGGAGCATGTCGGGCATGGTCGAGTTTATGCCCGTATTACGGGCTATGCAGCGGTCAATTATCAACAGATACCCTGCCGGATGGGTTCCGACAGGTAGAGACAGTTCACGAAGAATTAAATCAATAATTAAAAACAGGAGAAAGAAAAAATGAGCTTAAAAAATGTAACAACAGGCGGATCAGTACTACCGGCAAGGCTTTTTGCCTATGGTATTGACGGAATCGGAAAAACATCATTCGGAGCCGAAGCAGATAAGGTTATCTTCGTACCTACTGAAGATGGCTGTACCCGTGTTCAGGTTCCACAGTTTCCCATATCGAAATCATGGGATGAATTGTTTGCTAATATCAGATCACTGGCAAAAGAACAGCACGATTATAAAACGCTTGTTCTTGATACCGCAGACTGGGCGCAGAGACTTGCACAGGATCATATCGTTAAAAACGATTTTGAGAACGACCTGCAAAAGTTTGACGCTTACGGCAAAGGTTATAAAGTCCTTATCGCTGAATGGACTAAGCTATTATCTGCATTTGATTATCTTCGAGGCTCTAAGGGTATGCAGGTGATACTGCTAGCTCATGCAACAGTCAAGACCTTTAAAAATCCATCAGGTGATGATTTCGACCAGTACAAAGCCAATCTTATTGATACACCATCGACAAGCATATTAGGTGTTACCCGCGAATGGGCTGATATTGTCTTATTTATGAATTACAAGGTCGTAGTTAAGAAAGAATCCGTCAAGGCCACTAAAGGCAAGGGTATTATGGCAAATGGCGGTAAACGAGTCTGTTACAGTTCGCCATCGGCGGCCTATGACGCAAAGGTTAGAGCTGGCTGGAATCTGCCCGCAGAGTTTGACCTTGACTATAAGACTTATGACCAGCATGTAAACGGCAATAAAAAAACCGCCCCACAAGCGGAAAACGAAGCGGCATAAAACATTAATCTTTAATTATATGAGGAAAAAAAAATGCAGTACAACAGTAATGAATACGAACCAATGGATGTTACACCTGTTAAGCCTGGAGATTATGACTTTACAGTTATTGGCGCAACAGAAAGCACAAGCCAGTCCGGTAATGATATGATCAGCCTGGAATTGCAGGTTAACGTACCTGGCAGAGAGAATCCGGTAAAAGTTTATGATTATCTGGTATCAACACCAAAAGCATTATTTAAAATCGAGAGTTTTTGCGGTGCGGTCGGACTGAACTTTGGTGATGATGAGTTAGTTGCTGACAGTATTATCGGTTTGAACGGCAGAGCTAAGTTTGTGCTTGGCCTGCCGAAAGATAACGGCAATCGTTATCTGGAAGTCAGGAACTATATCAAGGCCGAGGGATATACTGAACAGCCGTTTAAGCCAGTATCTAAAACGGCACAGAAACAGACAGTACCGCCGGCAACACCCTTAGAGGGAGACGATCTGCCCTTTTAATATAACCCTTTCCTCCTGTTAGGGCGGTTTCTGCTCTCCCACAGGGCCGCCCTATCTTGATAATGGATTGTTTATTAGTCAAGGATGATTGATGATAGTTTACAACAACAAGAAACAAACAAAAAAAGAAAAGCATAAGCAGCTTGGCGATTTTCTAACGAGGAATCCGAGGAATCCAAATACCCCTAAACCTGTAACGCACAGGGTTAAACCTGTAGAAAAGAGCACAAGCAAGGAAGCGGAAGTATTAAGTAATGTTATCAGTTTACTTAAAAGATTAAATGTTTTTTACATCCGACGAAGTGTTGGTCTGTTCTTCACGGCATGGGGACAACATGTATCGGTCGGATGTGCAGGCGAAGGAGATATCGAAACGTTTCTGCCGAATGGGATTTACTGTTATTTAGAATGTAAATCCGGCAAAGGCGGAGTGCTATCGGTAGATCAGATCAGATTCAAAGAAAAAATTGAACGGCTTGGCGGTAAGTATTTTTCAGTATGTTCGGCAAAAGAAGCCTATGACTATCTTATGCCGTACTTGCCAACAGACCCATTATTTGAAGGATGTTATGATTAATAAACAAACACGTCAACAGACCGAATTTAAACGGTTAGCACGCATGAACCATATTATAAGGCAAAAGCGATATGCACGATTAGGCTCTCATACCTGGTTCTGGAACGACCAGGATGGTATGAGGCATACAGTTAACTGCTTGCAGGTATGGCCTACGATAACGGCAAAACAGGCAAGCGTAATGCGGAATCGATTAGAACAGGAATTTGAAGAATAACATCGGAACGTTATGGATAACTTTTTAAAAGACTTAGGGATGAATATGGAATGTTATAATTGCAAAACAACATGTATAAAAACCCGCTACCCGATAGCAAATGGTAATTGGCAATGTAAATTACAATGTCCGAAATGCGGGTGGAAAGCTTCAAATGCGGTGAAAATGCCGGATAACTTCAATACTCTACCCTTATGGGACGAAAACGCATGGAATCGGTATAAAAAAAGAGAGGCATGGGAAAATCAAATTAAGAATGCAGGGCATACTGTACCTGGTTATGAAAATTATTTAGCTTCTCCGGAATGGAAACAAAAACGAGACAAAATTATACAGAAAAACCCATTCTGTCAGGAATGCAAAATCAATTTTGCGGAAGATGTTCATCATCTTACTTATAAGAATTTATACAACGAAAAAGACTATGAATTAATAGCGTTATGCCGGTCGTGTCATAAAAAAATTCATGGAATAGAGTAGTTATGGATAACACATACAAACAGAGATTAAGGGATTGCGTAACGGAGTACATCGCCCAAGGATGGCAAGTAATACCGCTATGCTACCCACAGGATGGGTTATGCACATGCGGACGTGACTGTAAGCATCCAGGCAAGGAGCCGCATTACAGGCTATGCCCAAACGGAAGCAAGGACGCTACACGGGACGAGTCAACCGTAGGGAAGTGGTTCGACTCTCCCGACCTTTTTAATATAGGAATCGTTGCCGGTAAGGAATCCGGGTTAGTTATACTCGATGTAGATATTAAAGAATCACTCGATAAATTGCTAAAAAAGCATGGCAAAATCGAACATACCCCGTTAGTTGCTACCGGCAGAGGCGGGTATCATTATTATTTCAAGCACCCGATGGATATCGATGTACGCAACTCAGCCAGTAAAATAGCTGATGGTATTGATGTTAGAGGTCATCATGGTTATGTAGTAGCACCGCCGAGTATGCACGCTTGCGGTGTAGAGTATAAATGGCTATGCGACCCGCGCAGGGCTAAACCGATAGATATGCCGTCATGGGTTAATAACGGCGATAGCAGCAAAAATAAAACTGCTCTACAGGATGACACCCCTATCCCAGAAGGCAAACGGGATAATACCCTTGTCTCTATGGCCGGAAGTATGAGGCGGTCAGGGTTCAGCGAGGAAGCGATCTACAACGCTATATCGTTAGTTAATCAGAAGCGATGCCAGCCGCCAAAGCCGGATGAGGATTTACGGCGGATAGCTAAGTCTATCAGCAAATATGAGCCGGAAACGGATAAGATTGTTTTAAAAGATGACCTGCCCGATACTATAGCAGAGGCCTTTGAGCAGTGGAGTATTGACACATGCAAAGTAAAGCACCGGTACAACCGATTCGATGGATGGAGTATTTTTGTAAATAACAAGTATCAGCGTGTCGATGATATTAACGAAATAAAAATATATATCCGGAAGTATATCAGTCAATGCTGGTTCGCAAAAGGAAAAGGCAAGGCACGGATTAAACAATCATCGGGCTTTATCTCAGATATTTTAGCGGCGTTATCGTCTTTAAAAGGTGTGCATTTACTACCAAAACTCAAAGCACCGCAAAGTTTAGATAATACCCTGAATGCCCGTAAGATCATAGCGGCGAACAATACTTTAATCAATATTGATAACTATCCACATACGACCCACGACATCACGATCCAGTTTTATACGTTCAACTATCTGACTTATAACTACATAAAAGGTGCTTATCCTGATAAATGGATGAACTTTTTAATAGATATTACTTTAGGCGATGCCGATCTGATGCTGTTACTTCAACTATGGTGTGGTTATTTATTACTACCAACCCTGGCATTCCAGAAGTTCCTGCTATGTGTCGGCGATGGAGCTAACGGCAAAGGTGTTTTCTTTGATACTATCGCAGCGGCATTAGGCCAAAATAACGTCTCAAACGTGCCTCTGGCTCGTTTCGACAACGCATACGCATTATACGGCACTTACGGCAAACTCGTCAATATGAGCAACGAGAACGCCCGAGAAATGGAAAATAACGCAGAGTCTATCATTAAAGAATATGTCGCAGGTGATAAGATACTATGGGAACAGAAATACAAAGACGCTTTCTTTGATTATCCAACTGCAAAACTCATGTTCGCAACAAACGAATTACCCCGCATAAAAGACGCTACAGATGGTATCTGGAGACGTATGATTTTGGTACCGTTCGAGGCAAAATTCAAGGGTGAACAGCAAAATATTAATCTCGCTAAAGAATTACAAGAACCGCAGGAATTAGCCGGAATCCTGAACTGGATGATCGAGGGAGCACAGATTTTAGAGGCAAGAGGCGGATTCATTGAGCCGGAAAAATGCAAAAATGCTATCGAAAGATACAGAGATGAAAGTGATTCCGCAAGGCTGTTTTTACGTGATAATTTGGAACCCGAAAAAGAGGAAGATTCAACCAAAATTCCATGCACATGGTTACATCAACAATATCAAAAGTGGTGCGACAATAACGGGTTTAAAGCTAAGAATAACGTGCATTTTGGACAGAGTGTGCATCAGATGTTCAGTGTGTCCAAGAGCCGTCCATACTACGGAAACACAAAAATCAATGTATATGTAGGTCTTAAATTCCAGAATGGAAGCGAAATTGAGCAGGAGTTTCAAAAATGGACACCCTGAAAAATAAGCTGGACATAGCGGACAGTGTCCAAAAAAACCTTAATAGTGATTCAAAATCTAATGTTTTAACGTTAGGACATAGTGGACATAGTACTTTTATAGAAAAAGCAATGTTAAATAATAATGTTAATATAGGTAAAATAGAAAAAAAGAATATATATATATATAAGAGGTTTTCGGAAAATATCGTGTCCACTGTGTCCAACCCAAAAACACCTGCATTTTCCGACCCCAGATTTAACTCTCCAGAGTTCCGAAAAGTTGTTCGTTTTGTGCTCAATTTTTTAGGTGAGCCGCAGACTTTCGGCAGCTTTAAAAAATGGGAAGCATGGGGCATGGACTGGCAACGTCAATACCAACAATTAACTAATCCGGTTAAACTTGCTCAGGTTTATATTCTGGATAGTAACGGTCAGCGAATTTACTTACCAGAAGAGCAGCGATACGCAACAACATTAATTACCGACAAAGAATTACAAGAAAACAAAAACTATGAATTAAAAAAGTGGTGGTAAGTTATCGCCTTAAAAAAAACAGAAAGGAAAAACCATGAATAAAGAATTAATCGAAAAAATGAAAAACAACAGAGTGTCAAATTACCTGTTGGAAGATGATGAGTTTAGGTGTCTGGAAAATGCGGGTATGGAGAATAGAGAGTGGAAGTCTATATGTACTGACAAGTGGGAAAAAGACCAAAATACGAAATGTGACCGTTATAATCTATTTGTCTATCGCATCCGCGCCGACTACCAGCCTCCAGTCGAAGATGAGTTTGAGAGGGTGAAGATAACGTGTGTTAGGGGTGCTTATTGCATTGACGTGGACGGGATAAGTTGGCATGCAACCTCCGCCCCATGTTTTCCTGGCTTTGCCGGATACCTACACCCTGCGACGGAAGTTTACCTGAATGGTTACAAAAGTAATCAATATTTTCTCTGGACGAATGGTCAGGCTTATTCCAACTCTTATGCTGAAACGCACAATCAAGAATCCCGCGCCACTCACGTACTTTTCAGGAGGCCAGGATAAAACTCTTACTGCTTTGCTCAGCGTGGCCCGTTCTTGCGATGGGCTACAGCGGGATTGAATGGAGAATGATATGAAAGATTTTAATACGAATACGACCAACAAAGATGAATGGTTGACTCCGCCAGATTTAATCCAGGCGTTGGGTGAATTTGATTTAGACCCATGTTCGCCAATAAATAGACCTTGGGATACAGCCAAAAAACATTACACTGTTTTAGATAACGGATTAATGCAGCCCTGGACTGGCAGAGTATGGCTTAACCCGCCCTACGGCAAGCATGTATTTGACTGGCTAAATAAATTATCTGAACACAAAAGCGGCATTGCTTTAATCTTTGCCCGTACAGAAACAAAAGGGTTCCATCGTGAAATATGGAATAAAGCCGATAGTGTCTTTTTCTTTGAAGGGCGTATTAAATTTTTTAATGTTGACGGGACACAAGGACAGAATAGTTGTAACGCTCCGAGTTGTTTAGTGTCGTACTCGATTGAAGATACTCAAGTAATAAGCTGTTCAGGATTGAAAGGTAAACTGATATGTTTAAAATTTTGGGATTAATCCTAACCAGCCTTGCTCTCGGCTATTCCAGTCTTGACACCTCAACCGTGTTTCACCGTGACGACTGCACATCTATAGCAGGCAAGGACCCGAACCGGATAGATCAGGGCACTTACGACCATTTTCTTGACATCGGGAAAAAGGCATGTCTGATATGTAAGCCAACGCCGGAGACTGTTGTAGATGAGCCGGTACAGATAACTGTTCCTTGCCAGTTACAGCGGTGGCAGTTAACTACATGGAGAGTGACAGACCC
The DNA here is from genome assembly GCA_937968035.1 of uncultured Methanomethylovorans sp. Classification (GTDB taxonomy): domain Archaea; phylum Halobacteriota; class Methanosarcinia; order Methanosarcinales; family Methanosarcinaceae; genus Methanomethylovorans. The sequence goes on along the minus strand of CALBTS010000649.1, from coordinate 27,107 downwards.
GATAAGCAAGGATGGTGATATTGTAATGCTATCGGCCAAGGGCATTCCTGCATTTAATAAGGCGTATTACGATAAGCGATTGCAGGTGCTTGAGTGGTTAGTCACACCGCTTGAATTCGGCATGTACTATCCGCAGACAGATTGTATTATGCACGAGATTAAGGTCAAAGACAGCACACCGTCAATCAAGCAGATGTGCGGGCTATTACAGGCAGGCCTTAAGGCAGATAAACTTACTCATGGCGGTTATATGATTAAATTTGCAGAGTACGCAAACAGATACAACAAACTGCTGTCGCTTGAGCCACCAGCGAAAGTTAAACCAGTAACGCCCACTGATGCTGAGGCGTTGGAAATGTTGAAAGGATTAATAAAATGAGAAAAAAGAAATACAATTATGGTGATTACATTTATCTTATTTGGGAAGATGGAGGCTCACCTGATGCTTATTATATCAGAGGCCATGTATCACACGATGAAGGCATTGCTACATTGATAGGTGAGGGTGCTATAGATAACGAATTCGAAGTAGGTCGTGCAGACCACATTTACGGCAGATGGTCTATGCAGCCGAGAGAAGATGGGACTGGGCATATACTGCGAACGTATAAAGAACCTGGTCGAGGTAGATTTGCGATTACTGAATTTGGAGTTGGTATATTTGCTAAAAAATCAATTAAAGAAAGCGAGGAATAAGAAATGAAAACAAAAAGATGGTATAAGGGAAATGCAGGGCTTGTAAAAGGTAGAGCGGCGCAAGAGGCAAGCAGAACCGGCAATTACAATCCAAAGAATAAGATTGTATTATGTCAAGGCTGTGGACGTGATACAACTAACGCAAATATGTTATGTGATAACTGTAATCGTGAAAGCGAGGAATAAAATGAAACTACCAACCTATCAAAAATGTAGAGAAGCTGTTTACGCAGACAAAGCAACCGCTTTACAGCAGTTTATTAATTTATACGAACCTGACGGAGGTGAAAACTTTCGCTATAACATGAGAGCTTTACTTGAGCCTTATGAGTTCCGTATCGCCGAGCTGGAGAAAACACTACAGACCTACATTGGCTTGGCTAATGTAGTTGATTCTTTTGTGTACCTAACGCCAGAACACTGTTTATACGAATCCGTGAGGCAGGATGTTTTGGGTTATCTAAAGCAAATTAAGGAAAGGCGGTGAGTAAATGACTATACTCGAATTTTTCCAGCATATAGCGTACTGTTCAGAGGGCGAGAAACCGTTTTGTTCAGAGAAGTCTGCACAGGAATCTAAAAAGTTTTTTGCTACTGAGTTTAAACATTTTGGCAATTGCACAAAAGACTGTTGTACTTGTAATGCTTGTTTGCAGGATTATTTAAAGGTCGAGGCGGGAGAAATGTTACAGGCTTATATTTATTTTGCTAAGGAGATAAAGCAATGACAGACGGCGAAAAAAAAATAATTAATTGGTTAAGACCTATTGCATACTTGTTAATGGCGATATATTTAATGCTTATGCTGATGCTTTTGTCTGGCTGTATCACCCGCATTGCCGACTATAGTGAGTACGACCGTGAAACAGGCAAGCGAATCAAACACGTAAATGTACTTGAGAATAACTTCCTGGGCATAGCCAGCAGCAAAGGCCTTGAAGCCGACATTGACGTTATAAAAGTACGTATCGCAGAAAGGCTTGACAAGCCAGACCCAGAGAGTATCAAGGCGGTCAGCGATGGTATGTTAAACGAAATATTTAAGAGATGGAGTGTATTATGAGCAAGTGCCATGCAAAAGTATTCATAGATAACCATGTGATTAAATATCACTTATCAATTTGTGTTGGCAACAGTGTTCACCCACGATGTGAATACTATGATCAGTGTTTAAAAGATTATAAAAAAGAGAAGAAAGCCAGAGGTGAAAAATGACAGACGGCGAAAAAGAAATAATTAAAATGTGGAGTGTATTATGAGTATTAAATATGTAGTGTGGGTAACGATCGAAGAACAAGACGATGAAAATGATGACTATTGTTCGCAAGAAGAAATCCCTGTTGCCGAATTTGATAATGAAGCTGCGGCGCAAGCTTTTATTGGCTCTATACAGTATTTAAGAAAAAAGGTGGAGTATGATTAACTGGATAAGCGTTAAAGACAGACTGCCGGATAAAAACAATTTTCAAATTCTTTGCTGTGAACAAAGAGAGCACGGACTTGGCTGGTTTGAGGGGTTCTATGCTTACTATGACCAGCGTTTTATGTGTAACGGCGATGGCTGTATGTGTTGCAGTGAAGATGTGCATGATGTTAAATACTGGGCAGAGGTTGACCTGCCGGAAATGGAGCAGAAATGATTACCGACTACCACACATTAAATCTACAGAGCATGGATTTATTACTATGTTCGGGCGAATCAGACCTGAGCAATAAGATTAAATGGTTCCAGCGTTTAACAGGCTGGCCTGTACCGGATAATGAATTGAGCCACTTAGCCTGTTGCTATAAGACGACCAAGACTGGCCTGTCTGTCATCGAGTCCACGACCTTAAATAAGTGGTGCAATAAATCCGGCGTGCAAATGAATCCGTTTGACGACTGGCTTAATAATTACAATGGCCGTGTATGGGTCAAGCAGTTGACCTTTGACCGCAAACCTTACAACAAGCAGATATTAAACTACTGGCTGGAGCATCGCAACGACCCTTACGAAAACGGAATTATGGGGGGGCTGGAGTTGTTCCTGTGCGGTTTAGGTCTGCATAAAATAATCCAGAAAGTAATACCGAGTTATAAGCCATTGCAAACAAAGAATCCGCACTGCACGGAGTTGATAGCCGAGTTGTTCAAGGAACTTAGTTTCTTTAATCGAGGAGTAGAGACTAACCGTATGCCTCCGGCGTTGTGGTGGGAAGAGATAAACAGTTGGTTTAATATTGGCTATGCGTATAAAAATATTAGAATAAAATAATTTTAGAAAGGAAACACAATGACAGCAGAAGAAAAAATCGAAGCGATAAAACGAATCATAGATGAGGATAAAGACATCTGGACAATTCCGTGCACCAATACAGCAGCGAATTGCAAAGGCAATATGTATCCTGCCAAAACTACAGACGACAAATTTGTTTGGCATTGCATATTATGCAAACACATTGAAGTTTTTTAAAAGTAAATAACAATGGCCGAGTGGCGTGCCAGTAGTCTGAGAATGACTGATAATGCTTATGCAGGTACGTTAGATTAAGGTTGTACAGTCTTAATCGGCGTTGCATCTAAACCTGCCTGGCACGCTGTTTTAAAAGGAAAAATAGAAATGATAAGTATATATTTTTTAATCTTAGCACTGATACAACTAATTGTATCTATAGTGTATATGACGTTAAAACAAATGGACTACGCAATTATTCATACAGTCGGAATGTGGGCATGTATAATACTGTCGGTGTTATGTAAGTAAAAAAGGAAAAACAGAAATGTTTACACTTATAGTGATTTTAATCAGTATTTATCGGTATGTATTTTTTGACTGGTCTATTGTTCTAAACCAAAGTGTTATGTTAGTTTTTGCGGCAGCGCTTGAACTATTGATAGAGTTAACTTGTTTTTGGTGGATTTCTGACTTTAAAAAAAGTCGAGGTAAAAAATGAATACAAGAGAAGCAACTAAAGAAGAATTAGTTAAAGTTATCGCTGGATTGCAAAAGCGTGTTGCCGAGCTTGAGGCCAGAAATGCCGAACTAACGGTCAACGCTGACGCAGATAGGTTGTTAGTTAATGTAGTTGAGGCAGAGAACATAACATTAAAAAAACAAAACCTTATGCTGGCAAAACTATCGGCAAATCAGCCGATGTTCTGTAATCCTTTTGATGTTATAGATGCGGAAAATCTAAGAGATGAGATATTGAAAGGCGGTGAGTAATGAGCAAAGAAAAAAAGAAAAAGTTTGAGGATATGACAATCGAAGAAAAACTGGAATATCTAAACGATGAACTTATCTATGCAAAAGCAAGGATTGAATGGTTAGAGCAGAAAGGCGGTGAGCAATGAGCTGGCAGGAGGCAATTTTAGGTATTGTTGTGGTAATATGCATTACTGCAACGATTATTGTTTCGATTTATTTTTATAACAGGAATTAAAAATGAGCCAACCAGAAATAAATAACGCTGAAAAAATAATTGAAATTATCATGCGGCAACATTGGGACTTAGCGGCCTGTAAATGCTGGGTCTGTAAAGCTGGCCGAAGTTTAGGCCTCGGGCCGCACTCTGGAGTTGCTGATGACGCGTTTAACCTTAATCCCGTCGATGTTGCAAAAGATAAGTCTTGGGACGAGTACGATATCAAACAACACAAGCATTTATTTGAGCCGAAAGGGCTATGGAGATGAAATACCTACTCTTACTCTTAACCAGCGTATGCTTTGGCGAAGAAAGGATAATATGAAAGTTTTAGTAGCATGTGAGTTTTCAGGAATCGTCAGAGACGCTTTTATCGCTAAAGGCCATGATGCTATCAGTTGTGATTTACTGCCGACTGAACGACCAGGGGCGCATTATCAGGGCGATGTTCGGGACATTCTCGGCAATGGTTTTGACTTGATGATTGCTCATCCGCCGTGTACGTACTTGAGCAATGCCGGTGCGAGATTTATGTATCCAAAAGGAATACTCAATCAAGAGGGGCTTGATATTGCATTAAAGGCAAAGGAATTTTTCATGGAGTTATACAATACTGATATAAAACAAATTTGTATTGAAAATCCGATACCGACAAAAATTATAGGATTGCCGAAATACAGCCAAAAGATAGAGCCATATTATTTTGGTGATATGGTACAGAAAAAAACTTGTCTTTGGCTTAAAAACTTGCCTCTGCTTACTTATAAAAAACCAAACTATAAACCTGAAAGTACGAAACTTGCTGGTAACTGGTTTAATAAAGGCGGTAAAGACAGGCAAAAGAATCGAGCGAAAACCTTTCCAGGCATCGCCGCAGCAATGGCGGAGCAGTGGGGCAGATTATGAAATACTTACTCTTAATCCTACTGTGGCCTGTCCTTACCCTTGGCTATTCCAGCCTTGACACCTCTACCGTGTTTCATTGGGACGATTGCACAAGCATCCAGGGCAAAGACCCGAACCGCATTGAGATAGGGACTTATGCCGAGTTTACGGCTAAGGGGGAGACGCCCTGCAAGGTGTGCAAGCCTACGGTAGAGATGGTAGAGACTCAGCCGGTAATATCGAATGAAATATTTTATGCCGTAACAGTTGAGGTCAAGGGTAACCACGTACAAATTAAATGTGTGCTGGATTTACTCTCAGAGTTAAAGAACAAAATACAGGGCGGTTTTATGACAAGCAAGGATTTTGCACAATGGGCCAGAGACCGGTACAGGCCAAGCAACTACGAGTTTAACTACCCATTGCATGTTTGGGTAGCTATCGAGCCGAGACCTATAGGTAGTGTTAATCATCAGATAAAACCAGTAACGCCCACTGATGCTGAGGCGTTGGAAATGTTAAGAAAATTAATAAGAAAGGAATAAAAAATGGATTTACCAAAAGGATTACCAATATTATGTTTAGATTTTGATGGTGTTTTGCACAGTTATGTATCTGGTTGGAAAGGAGCGAGAAACATTCCTGACCCGCCTGTAGAGGGTGCAATAGAATGGCTTACATCATTATTGGGATGTCCTGACGATGTAGGTATTGCGGCAAGGTATAAAAATTTTAAAGTATGTATATATTCCAGTCGGAGTAAACATCTATTTGGTAGATGGGCAATGAAGAGGTGGCTTAGAAAACATGGAATGACAAAATATGAGGTTGAGTTAATTCATTTCCCATTATTTAAGCCGCCTGCTTTTTTAACGATTGACGACAGAGCTATCACTTTCAAAGGATGTTTCCCAAAAGAAGAAGATTTATTAAAATTTATCCCATGGCATAAGCAGCCTAAAACGGTTGAGTAGGTAATGCTGAGGCATTGGAAATGCTGAAAGGACTAATAAAATGAGCAAATCCACATTTAAACTTAATGACCCAGGCCGAGCCTGTAAAGACTGCAAGCATGTCAAGAGACTTGAAGGCTATAATATTCTGGCGGAATGTGGACTGAGCGGAATGACAGTAAATATCAAAGCGTATGAAGTGTGCAAATATTTTGAGCAGAAAGAAAGCGAGGAATAAAATGACTGACTTATACGAACAGGCCAAGAAAATTATATTGTTAAATAAAAAACCATCTGTGAGCTTACTGCAACGCAAGTTAAATATAGGTTATTGCAGGGCGTCTCGTATGTTGGATCGAATGTATTTAGATGGGCTGCTTGAACAAACAACACACCAAGAACAATTAGACGGTAAACTGCGTTATAAATTCAAAGAAAGTGAGAAATAACATGAATAAACAGGAATTAACAAACTGGCTGAAAAACGATTGCTGGACGGTTTACGGCGGGCTAACAATCAGCCGCGCCACTCATGCGGTGTTCAGGAGGGGGAAATAATTATGACTGAAAAAAAATTATATACTACAACGGAGATAGCGGGTATTTACGGATTGACTGAGGCGTATCTTCGCAAACAAAGGTCTCTGAAGCAAGGGCCAAAGTATAAGAAGTTCGGCAAGATGATAAAGTATTCTTTGTCTGATGTTGATGATTGGATCAACAAGGTCGAGACGGTCAAACCCAGGGCGGTATGTTAGAGCCAATCTGTAACGGGTATTTTGTCTATGGCTTCTTTCAGCACAGGATCTACGTTTGTGTAAACCTTGTTAGTCAGTTCTGGTGTGCTGTGCTCAAGCAGTCTTTGGCATACGGCGGTAGAGACTCCTCTTTGGGCAAGGGTTGATGAGAATGTTTTTCTCAAATCGTGAAATTTAAAGTTTTCCAGTCCGGCAAGTTTCCGGATTTTAGACCACTTTTTTGATGTGAACGTATCCACAAATAATTTTTGGTGCTTTTCTGGTAATTGTTCAAGATGTTTTGTCAGGCGGTTCATTACTGGTTCAGGCACAGGCCTTTCACCCATAGCTTTACCGGTTTTTTTGCTCTTGGTACTTATGGTGTTACGGTCAAAGTGCATATCTGTTATTGTCAGATTTTCGATATCTTCTCGTCTTAATCCTGTAGTCAGGGCAAGCAATACCCTGATATCCCAACCGAAAAACTTTGAGGACTGTAAAATAAGCTCTCTGATCTGCTCTGTGTTCAAAAACTTCACAGGAGCGTCATCGGTACTCAATTTTGATAATCTCAAGCCAGCGGGTACGTAGCGTTGCGCCGCTGACCATGTAAGCAAGGCTGTGATGTTCGATATTTCTTTGTTGATTGTAAATCGTGAAAGTTTCGTAGGTTTTTTCTTGTTCTTGCAGGTTTGGCTTTGCAGGTCGTACACAAATTTATCGAGAGTGATTTGGGTTATTTGCCTGGAATAGAGTATTCCGGTAAGATCATATAACCGATTAAGACTTGATTCGACTTCGGTTATTGATGATTTTGTCAGGCCTGATACCTGTTTGCTGAATAAATACTCAGTTTTTAGCTGATTCCAGCCGATATTTACAATGCTTGTATATACATCGGAGTTAATTTGTTGGTATTTTATATTCTTGAAATGCTCTGCAAGGTTTTTATTCGGTAGTAATTTTGCTTTTCTTTTACCGGATTCATACCATCCGACCCACCATCCCTTGATATTTTTTCTTTGATATAACCAGGCTTTTTTCATTATTCACCGCTACCAAACGCTACCATTGACTACTGAGCATGGTAACATTTTGGAGACATGTTTGTCAATACTTATTGTTAAGTTTCTATAAATCCTTATTTTTAAAAGTCTTACAATGCGCCCGGCAGAACTCGAATCTGCGACCTTCGGTTTAGGAAACCGACGCCATACCCCTGTCAAGCATAAAATCTGCATTATTTATAAAAAAAATGCGTTACACAGGACTACCAAAAGATACCATTGTGATATAACTTGGAGACATTATGGAGACATGAAATCATGTGGTATAATATACATATACGGCAAGGATGCTGATAACGGACATGGATGTCCATGTTTATTTGGCAAAGGTTACAGATGTGGCAACGTGTAAGACATGCGGGAATCACAACCCAAGGCTGCCTGAGTGCTGGCCGAATTGGGATTGTCTCCAGTGCTTTGCTGAAAACATGTATTCCGGTAATCCCGAAATGCTGGCCAAGATTCATAGAGCCAGAGATTTATATCAGAGTTTAAGGAGTATTAATAATGAAATCGTCAAGCTTGAGATCGAAGTAGCCTTAGAGGTTCAGAATGGCAGAGTTGTTAAAAGAAACGACTGAAATAAAACCTCTTGATATCGCCGCAGACGTTAAAAGTTTGCAGGACAAGATAGCTGTTGTACAGAGCTATAAGACTTTTGTATCTGCTAAGGAAAATGAAAAGTCTGTTTCGGATTCTGCTCTTGCATATTGGGATAGTGTTGCTGTCAAGACCAAAGACCCAGAGGTCTTGGCTTACAGAAAAAAGATAGCTGAAAATCCAAAGTGGTACGCTGAACTTCGGGCACGGGAAGCACAAATGACACTTGATGTGCTGACTAAACAGATTGAAACTATTTCGGCTGAGGTGGTAAAATAATGTCAACTGAAATTACAATTGAGAATGTGTTTAGTCTGGCGGCAGATGGCGATTATTACCTTGATAGCGATTTGGTTGTGCCGGTTGAAACATATAACGGCCTTGGCAATATGTGCGGGGAAGAGCTGACATCGTTCAGCGGTATAATTGATGGCCGTGGACATTCTATAACATTTCATCTCAGGTCTGGTGATGCTACTAATGAAGTAGGATTAGTCAGGCGTTTAGGGAATGGTGTAATCAAAGACATTGACTTTCTGAACTGTACTCTTGACTCTGCTCATACGGCGGCGTGTGTGTTTGGTCTGGCTTGTGGAAGCCTGAAACCTTCTGATATAGGTGATGGACAAGCCGAAAGCCGATTCGAGAATATAACAATTAACGGCTGTCATTATGAGAATGGTGAGAACGGTATTGAAGCGGCAGGGAATAATCTTGGCTTGCTTATCGGGCAGTTTTACATAACAAGTGTTGCAACACCTGCTCCAGTGGTTATAAATAATATTGAGATAAATGACTCATCTGTTTATTCTTCAGCGATTACATCATCGCAGACTTATCATGGTGGTTTGTTTGCAAAAGTTGACCCAAGAAATGCTGTTGCTATAACAATAAGTAATATCAGGCTGAATAACGTTGATATTAACGGGTATAGTTATGTTGCAGGAATAATTCCAAACTTGACTAATGATGCTCAGACGGCCAATGCAACAATGGCTTGCAGTAATATTAAGATTAATGGCTGTGATGTTGCTTCTACTAATGGCAATGTCGGATTCTTTGGAGGTGATTTGGCTTCAGCAACACTTGCTAAACGCGGCAATTTTGTTATTTCCGATGTTGAGATTACAGGCGGTTCAGCAACATTGTTAGGTGCTGGCGTTAAATGTGCCGGATTCTCTGGTAATATCGGGGCTGTAACTGTTCAAAGGTGTTATGTAGATGGTGCTTTAGTTACAGGGTATAGATACCTTGATAGCGGCGGTGATTCGTATCTTACTGCAAGGGTTGCCGGATTCGCCGGAAGAAGTTCTTTAGCTTATGTTAAAGACTGCGGATTTAACGGTACGATTGCAGTACCAAAAGGCAGTTTGTTCGCTAATGGTTTTGTTGGGAGAATTGATAATAACGATACATCATATATTAACTGTTACGCTGTTGCCAGAGTTCAATCTACGATGGTTATTCAAACGCTTTATGATTTGATTTGCACGGCGGATGTTTCGGCTTTTGAGGTCGGCAGTGCGATTATTTATGCTGATGACGGCGGACTTGCTACGATTGGAACGGTTGTAGTTGATGCAAACAAGCCGAATGTAAATACGCTTGCAATAACAGCAGGGGCAAATATAGAAACCGCTCTTGAAGATGTGGTTATCTATACAGACGATGGCGAGGGTGGATATATAGAAGTTGGAACGCTTGCAAGTGATGCGGCAAAATCTGTCAGGCCTTGTGCACTGAGCCGAGGATGGGGACAAGCTAATACGGGCATAACCCCAACGGTTACATCTTGCTACTATGATAGCGATGTTACAACAATCGAAGCAGGTGGACAAGCTGAGCTTGGTACGGCAAAGACAACGGCAGAAATGAAACTGGCAGCGACGTTTGACGGGTGGGATATTGGTTTATTTAATAACAGTATATGGAGACTAATAAACGACTATCCTAAACTGGTTACGTTTGATAGTAGAAATATAAATGACTTATATGGAAACGGTCTTAATGATCTTTATGGTAGTGGAATCAATGCGGCTTATGCTAACGGTAGAAACGATCTTGTATCAAGTGGACTAAATAACGCCTATGGAACATTCTAACGAAACAATCGAAAAACCGGACTATAAACTTGAAGCCATGTTTGGCAAAGACGAAAAACAGGTCAATGGTGAGTGGGTACTTGCACGCTATAGAGCCGGTGAAACACTTGATGAAATGGCTTATGAGTTTGGTGTTGAGCCTGGTACGCTAAGAACATGGTTGCGTAAGGCGGCTAATTCTTATCAGGATTACAAACAAGCTGTTATTGACGCAAAAACAGCGAGATTAAACTTAGAGAACGCCGAACTCGAAAGACTTGTTTGTTTGAACAGGAAACAGACTTTAAGCGTGCTTGAAGATAATCCAGAGAATATGACTATAAAAGACAGATGTCAGATCGAGAAAACTTTCGGTGATAGACTTGCTCTTGCTAAAGGTGATGTAACTGACAGGTCTGATCATAAAGTAGGTGGATTAACTGTAATATTAGCTAATGACAAGGAACTGGATAGTGGTTGCGATAGCTGATACTAACAATGATTTCAAAATTAATTTAACTAAACGCCAGAGTGAGGCGTGGCGGAGATTGTCTGTAGATGAAGATAGTGAGTTATTGTTTGGCGGTGCTAAAGGCGGCGGCAAAAGTTACACGGGATGTATCTGGTGTTATGCGAAAGCACTTGAGATCATTGAAAAGTGTGGGATTACCGAAGAACTCGAGTTCCCCCTGCCAGTGGGATTTATGGGTAGAAAACAGGCAAAAGATTTCAGGGAAACAACGCTCGAAACTTGGAAGAAAACAATCCCGTCAGAACTATATCAGATCAAAGGGAATCCGGCAGAGATCATTATCCAGAACAGGGTAAAGATTCTTACTGGTGGTTTAGATCGCACAGAGAGTATTAATAAGTTTAATTCTGCTGAGTTCTTCTTCTTCTTTATTGACCAGGCAGAGGAAACAACACGGGATGATATATCAGTATTAAGAGGATCGCTGCGTGGTAAGTATAATGGTCGGCATATACCATACAAGGGTTTATTTACTGCTAACCCTGCCAACTGTTGGCTGAAAGAAGAGTTCTTAACTAACCCCGCTAAGCACAGGCATTTTGTACGTGCCCTGCCCAGCGATAATCCATATCTACCAGAAACTTATGTAGATACTTTAAAAAATGCTTTTGGACACAGACAGCAGCTTCTTGAAGCATACCTGTATGGCTCATGGGATCTATCTGATGATGTGGATCAGATAATCAAAGCTATTTGGGTTCAGGAAGCAAATAACATAAGAATTGGTCAGTTTAAGGACAAGAAACGCAGGTTTCTAACTTGTGATGTTGCAAGGTTTGGTGATGATGAGACTATTATTTACTACATGGAAGATACAGACATTCTTGAAGAGTTGATCTACGGCCAAAAAGATACGATGTACACGGCTAATAGGTTATCAGTTCTTAGCCGTAATCACAATGATTGTCCAATTATTGTTGATGAAGCTAACATGGGCGGCGGTGTAGTGGACAGGTTACGAGAGATGAATCACCATGTAATAGCTGCCAATTCATCTTACAAAGCATCTGATCCGGAGAAGTACTACAACGCTCGTGCTGAGATATACGACAATGCCGGCAAGATGTTTGCTGATAAAGATGTCGAATTACACCATATAGATCCGCAATTAAAGACACAGTTATGCACACCAAAATATAAATTTAAAAATGGCAAGATATTGATCGAGGCAAAAGATGAGATAAAAAAAAGACTTGGCCGTTCACCAGATAGAGCGGATTGTTATGTTAACGGGTTGTTCTACGGCAAAACAATTAGTGAGACAACGGAATCAGGGATTTATAGCCAATCAAATAATCACGGCGTATATGTGCCGAGTTTTATAGGGATGTCATAAATTATGGAAAAGACAGAGATAAGAAATAAATGCCTTGGTTTCATAAGGGATACTATAAATAATTCTGCTGTTATCAAGAAAAGGGAACGCGCACAGACTAATCAGGATTTTGTCAGGGGCAATCAGTACACGGCAGAAGAGCATAATGTTTATAAGTCCAAAGGTGTTGAGCCGGTAACAATAAACCGATGCCGTCCGGTTCTGAAATCCATGTTGGGGATGTATCTGCAAAACAAGCAGAGTATTAAAGTTATGCCGAGGAAAGGTGGAACTCAAAATGTAGCAATGGTTTACACTGAACTAATTAAGCATACGGAAGATAATACTCATGCTGATTATTTGTACACTGACTTAATCCGCAGAGGTGGTATCGACACTGAATCATATCTTCGTGTTGTACTGGATAAACAGCAGAATCCAAATGGTCAGTTGATGTTTAAAGTAAAGTCGATAGAAGATGTTGTTGTTGACCCTAACGCAGATGAGTATGATATAAACCAGTCGGCAAGATATTTTGTTGAAAGTCAATGGCGTGATATTGAGGAAATTAAAGCTACATATCCAGATAATGACAATCTTAGTAATGCTTTTGATTTAAGCGGTGATAAAGAACTTGATGGTTTGATTTCATATTTGTCTGATAACGATATTGAAGACAACTACAACCAGGAACAGGATGAGGATTTAGAACTTAAAAAGAAATATCGTTACAGGATACGTACTGTTGTATGGAAAGAAATTGTAAGCGGGTTACTTGTCATTGACAAACAAACAAACATGGTTCGTGTTGTTTCAGATCAGAAGATAGTTAAGAAGCTTAAAAAAGCTACTAAAGGCATGGCACGTTTTGAAACAAAGAGCGTTCCTGCTTTCATACTGCATGAAACTGTAATGCTTGGCAGTGAAATGCTTGAAGATACTGTTTCGCCTTTTGGCGATGATATATCAGATTTGCCTATGTTCCGGTTTAGTCCTTACTGGGATGATGGATATTCTAACGGTGTTATTGATGATATTATTGGCCTGAACCGTGAAGAAAATATTCATAGAACACAGGCGATAAAGATTATCAATACCACAGCTAACAGCGGATGGAAAACAAAAGGCGGTACGCAGCAGAAGAAAAAAGAACTTGCGAATGTCGGTTCTGTTGAGGGTATTGTTATTGACGAAACCGAATATGGCAATTCAGTGGAAAAGATAGCCCCGAATCCGTTACCTACCGGTTTGTTTATGATGGGTCAGCAGTTTGAGCAGGATATCAAGAGAGTATCCGGTTTTGATGACGCTACGATGGGCTATGAAACAGGTGCTAAGGAATCAGGCAGAGCTATAGGACTAAAGCAGCAGCAGAATCAAGTTAGTGCAGAACCTATTTTTGATAACTTCTACAGGACATTGAATCTTGCAGGTAACTTTGTTTTGAAAGTTATCCGAAAGCTGAACATCTACACAGAACAGGAAATAATAGAGGTAGTAGAAAACAGCTCGTTGATAGACGTTAAACTGATGGAAAAAGCAAGGTCAATGTTTATTGCTCAGACCGGATCAGAACTGCCGGAACCTGCCCCGATACAACCGCCGCCGCCAGAGGTACTGGCCGCCATAAGACCACAGGACAAAGTACAGGTCATGCAGACCATTGCTCAGGGTATGTCTGGAGCACAGGAATATACGAAAGCCTATCCAAGACTTAAAACTGCTTATGATGATATGATTAAGCAGCATGCAATAGCTATGCTCATGGAAGAACTAAAATCTGATTCTGTAGCTGACTATGGTATTGTGGTTACTGTATCAGCTTCATCACCGACAGAACGCCTTGCCAGATTCATGGAAATGGACGCTGTCCAAAGCAAGTATCCGAACACTATACCGGCTGATATATTCATTGATGCAACTGATTTGCCGAATAAGGATGAGATTAAGGCAAGGATACAGCAGGTTCAGCAACAGCAGATGCAGATGCAAGCACAGGGGGCGGCATGAAATTATCTATTTTAGTATGTTCCTTAGAAAATAGAGCCAAGAAACTTGAAAGGCTGATGGAAATAATTCGTCCGCAATTAACTCCAGAGGTTGAAGTTTTAACAGAGGTAGATGATGGAAAAATGACTATCGGGGGAAAACGTAACCTTCTTGTTGATAAGGCAAAAGGAGAATATGTTTGTTTTATTGACGATGATGATTTAGTGCCGGATTACTATGTAAACGAAATACTTCAAGCATTGCAAAGTTCACCTGATTGTGTTGGTATTGAGGGTTTGATTGTTTTGCAGGAAACAACAGTAAGAAAGTTTATACATTCTCTTGCTTGTGGCGGTTGGAAATTCGAGAATGATATTTACCACAGAACACCTAACCACCTTAATCCTATCTTACGGTCTAAGGTTTTAGAAGTGGGATTTCCGGAGAAAGATCGAAGCGAAGATTACGAGTTCTCTAATGCAATTTTTCCATTACTGGAAACAGAGGCAATGATAAATAAAACTATGTATTTCTATCTATATCAAACGAAAGAATTAAATGAGAATCTTATTCAAATATGCAACTAAAGGTCGCCCTGAGTGGTTTAAGCAGACGCTTGAAACCTATCAGCGTTTATTCAGTGGTAATCATTTTTGCTATTTCATAGTCAGTATGAATGAAGATGATCCGACAATGAACAATCTGGATATTCGTTCTTTTTTGTTAAGTAAGTCTAATGTTGCTTTTGAGTACGGTAAACACAAATGCAAGATCGAGGCCATAAACGCCGATATGGAGGGTGTAGATTGTTTTGATATTTTAGTTGTTGTATCTGATGATATGGTTCCAGTGGTTCAGGACTTTGATGATATCATTGCCTCTGATATGAATAAATATTTTCCAAACTTAGATGGAGCCTTGCATTATCCAGATGGTATTCAGAGAGACAATCTTATTACCTGTTCTATTATGGGCAAGAAGTTATATGATAATTTTGGTTATATATACAATCCTGCATACCTGTCTTTATTTTGTGATACTGAGTTTACAGAAATTGTTAAAAGAGATAAGAAAGTTAAATTTATTGACAGAATGATTATCCGGCATGAATGGCGTAAACATGATGATGAACTTTATAACAGGAATAATGCTTTGTTTGGCAGGGATAGAGAAGTATTTGAATCAAGAAAGGAAGCGAATTTTCCGTTATGACTATTTACCAGCAAATAACAGGGTCAGATGTGCCAGGATTGGATATGTTGCAAAAAGAGTCATTGAATTTTTGCAAAGGTTTTAATGACATACCCGCAAGAACAGAGAATTTCCATATTCTTTATGAACTGCTTGCACAAAGTGGAATGCACTGGTGGTTAATGTTTGGTACTTTGCTTGGTGCTGTTAGAGAAAAGGATTTTATTCAATGGGATGCTGACACTGATATAAGTGTACTTTCAACTGATAAACCTGCATTTGTAAACTTTTTAAAGAAAGCTATAGATAAAGGTTTTGAATTGATCCGTTGTCAGTCTAATGAAGAACTGGTTTCCATAGCCAGAAACGGAGAATATATAGACTTTTATTTCTGGGAAGAAAGAAAAGACTATATGGAAATGTGTGGTCTTAGAATAGATAAAGATCATTTTAAAACACTTGATACTCTTGATTTCATTGGTCATAAATGCAACGTACCTCATAATTATTTGCATTTACTTGTTCGGTTGTATGGTGATTGGCAAATACCAAAACGTGGTTTTACTGCAAGCCGTGAAATAAATTATGCTGGAGGTAAAACATATTATGAAACTTAAAGGCTATATGCAAGGTTACTATGATATGTTTCATGTTGGTCATTTGAATGTGATAAAAAGAGCAGCAAAGTTATGTGATGAGTTAACCGTTGGTGTTATGACAGATGAAGAATGTTTAAGAAATAAAGATCATTTGCCTGTCATACAATTTTCAGACCGGATTGAGATTATAAAAAATATTAAAGGTGTTCATAACGCTGTACCAGTTTATGAAGATGATATTTTAAAAGACTGGAATCCAGGGGATTTTAGAATTGTGTTTATTTGTATGTCTCACAAAACTAAACCTGGATGGGAAGAAACAGCAAAAAGACTTTCTAAGGAAGGCGTTACTATTATATATATGCCTTATACATACGGTATATCTTCGAGTGGAATTAGAGACAGGATAAAAAATGAAAAGTTTAATTCAGTAGATAAGGTTAAAAATGGCTAAACGTAAATTTCAAAGAGAGTATAGTGTACTAATCGCCAAGCCTCATAATATTGAGTGCCAGACCGATGAGAGAGTTACAGGTTTTTGCATGAAATCACTGGAAAGAGGTGTTGCGGAGTATTTGTCTATCCCGTCAAAGCTGCCGGAACTGGCAAGGAATTATGCTATACATGAATTTCTGCATAACCCAAAACATGCGAAGAAAACACATCTATTCTTTTTGGACGCTGATACAAAGCCGGTTAATGAATATACAATTGAGTTACTGCTTAGTCATAACAAAGATGTTGTAGCGGGCGTAACACCTATATTCAGGATAAAAGACCGTGAAATTAATTGCATGTGGTCGGCTGTAATCAAAGATAATGATAAACTTGAAAATTTAGGGATTGATGAACTACCCAAAAAGCTGTTCAAAGCTGACAGGGTTGGCGGCACTACGTTGCTGTTAAGCCGTAAAGTGCTGAAAGCGTTAAAGACTCCCTACCAGGAAAGCAAATATAACGAAACAGTAACTAACATTAAACTAAGTGAAGATTTTGATTTTTGCGAGAAGATCAAGGAAGCCGGATTTGATATCTGGGTGGATCCTACTTGCGTATGCTCTCATTATCATTTGATTGACATACTCGATATTTTCCAGATATACAAGCAATCCAAAGGTGTCCTTGTTTAACGTACCATGCGGATACATGGGTATAACACAGGTTATCCTGCGACCGTGAACACAGGAACGCATACGACGGCGGCTAATGTCGGTTTTATACGCATAACCTTGCGGTATAAGAAAGGTAATAACAATGAGTGACGAAGTAAAAGGTTTTGATGTAGATGAATTTTTAGGTGAAGACGAAACAATGGCAGAAGAAACTGAGATAATCCAGACCGAGCAAGCCGAAGCCGAAGCCGAACAACCGGTTGTTGTTAAGGAAACCGAGCCTGTTAAGGAAACCGAGCCTGATCCTGTTAAGGTAGAGACTGAAGAAGTTGATACCGGAAGCAGTATTGCTAATATCCTTAAAGAAGAAGGTATTGTTCAGGATGATAAGGTACATTCCGACAAGGTTCCTTTGTCGGAACTTATCAAGCTCCGCAGACGTGCTCAGGAAGCCGAAGCCGAACGTGATGCTTTAAAGCAACTGCAACAACAAAATCAGCCAGAAGTACTACCCGAAGTTGATATTGACGACGAGGACTACATAACCGGTGCTCAGATGAAGCAGGTGCTTGCAATACAGCAAAAGAAACTTGCTGAAGCGACCGAAAGAACCAGATTATCACAGATAGCGGAAAGAGCGAATTTGTCTGAAGCTCAGTTCAAGAAACAAACTGCTGATTACAACGCTGTAACGGCGGCAGCTAATAGTTTGAATCTTGTAACAAAAGCTGATAGACATGCTGTTCTTACCAGTGAAAATCCTGCTAAAGCTTACTACGATCTTTGCCGTGAAAAAATTAATTCTATTAAGACTGTACTTGGTGTACAGCCGCAATCAAAGCCATCAGAACAACAAAAAGATGTCGTACAGACAAAAACGATGGCGAATAACGAGACTGATAACGAGACTGAAATATCATCAGAAGATGATGTTTTCAAGGCTCTATTTGGAAAATAAAATTCTCATTGTTTCTTGTTGTTGTACGGCATACTAAAAAAAATAAGGAGTTTTTATTATGTCTTCAACAACTTTTTTGAGAGGCGGAACACATACTAACCTTGTTCCGCAAATTTGGAGTAAGGCCGATTTTAAGGCCGCATTTGAAGCAAACCCATTTTTTAAGTATATGGGTGTTGGTGATACGAATCTTGTCCAGGTCAAACAGGAACTGTTAAAAGAGAAAGGTGATAAGATCACATTTGCTCTTAGAGCGTTGCTGACAGGTTCCGGCCAGGGCGATGATGGTGAATACGAGGGCAACGAAGAGGCAATGGTCTTTTACGATGACTCTATTCAGATTTACGAAAGAGGCCATTCAGTTCTGCTTTCCGGTAATAAGACCGAGCAGTCGGCTTATGCCGATCTCAGGGAAAAAGGTCGTTCCGCTATTCAGGAATGGACTGGCAGGGTTATTGCCAGAGGCATTGTGGACGCGTTAAGCGGACTGACAACAAAGAGTTTTGCCGGCCAGATTACCGGTGCTAACGCAGTGGATTATACCAGTACGGCTCTGTCAGTTGTCAATCAGACGGCTGTTTCTAAAAGTGCAACAGCTACACGCTGGTTTGGCGGTGGTCAGACTACGGCAGGAGTACTTTCCAGAGTGGCGACCGATGCTCTTATCACAGATGCTTCAAGTGCTCACAGGTTCGGTACGCTGGTTATCAGCCATGTAAAACGCATGGCAACAAAGACAATTAACAGTTCTACTGGTGCTGCTGTAACACCGATCAGACCTATTGTTGTCAACGGCAAGAAGTATTTCCTCATGTTCGCTGATCCGTGGCAGATTAAAGACCTGCGAAAAGAAACAGCATGGCTCCAGGCACAGCGTGAAGCTAACGTTAGAGGCAGCGAAAATCCGATATTCTCTGGTGCAGAGGGTATTTGGGACGGCGTTGTTCTCCACGAAAGCGAACTTCTCCACAGGCGTACCGGTGCGGGCGGCATTACGGCTCCAGAGTATTTTGACAGCACATCAGATGCTTGTTATTCCGGTACTACCGTAGCTCGTGGCCTGTTTTGCGGTGCGCAGTCCGTCGGTCTGGCATGGGGCAAGAAACCTACCTGGACTGATGGGTATAAAGACTGGCAGAAGACCAAATGGGGCACACATACCAACATGCTCATGGGCTTCAAGAAGTTTCAGTTCAACAGTGAGGATTTCGGCTGCATAGTGGTTGATACCGCAATTAATGAAACAGATTAATTGCATAAGTTTTTTAAAGCAGCGGGCAGGGTTATCCCTGTAATCCTGTCTGCTGCTTATATTGGTAAAAAAAAGGAATACTGATATGTCAATGACTGAAAGCGATATATTAACAAGAGTCAACCAGATAACTAAACGGGAAGAAACCAGTATTAGCGATGAACTGGCTGAAACCCTGAACGAGTTATCCATACGTACTTACGCTTATAAGAGTGAGGTATCTGGCACTTTATCATCAGGGTCAAATAGTTTCGCTGTTCCTACTGACTTTATTGATGTTCAAACATTAAACTTTGACACAAATAATGTTCTGGACAGGATAAGTTTCAGTGAATTTAAGCAGGGTTATATACCTGGTTATGCAGTGCATAATGGATATATTTACATCTCTCCTACCCCTGGCAGTGACAGAACTTATACACTGTATTATTTCGCATATCATCCAGTGGTAACATCTGCGATTAACTTTGCTGATAAGTATAAGAATGCGATTATTTATGGAGTGGCTCAAAGGGTATATGACAATTACGAGCTTTACGATGAAGGTACACGTATGGCACAAAAGTTTGAAATCGAACTGGTTAAGTATCCGCCAGATAATATTTTTATATGTAAACCAAGAAGTATGAGGGCATAAAAATTATGAGCAAGACAAACTCAATAGATCCAACAGTTCCAGAGGGCGGCGAGAATCCAAAATTAGGTGATGACCGGATAAGAGGATTGGCGGCGGCTGTTGTCGAAACATTGCAGGTTAATCATTATATGGGTTCCGCTAATGTTGATGGTGCATATGATGAAGATGCGGCAGGTGAGCACAGTCGGATAACATTAAACGCCCCGCTTGCAAATGATCCTACCAACACAGCTAATAAGGCTGATATCTACACGAAAGATGTTAGTGATAAAGTAGAGCTTCACTGGCAGGATGAAGATGGTAATGTATTGCAGTTGACGGTTGGTGGTAAGATTAAATCCGCCTCACTTGATAACGCTAACAACTTATGCCCTACAGGTTCGGTTTTACCGTATGCCGGTGCTTCCGCTCCCACAGGATGGCTTCTTTGCAATGGTTCGGCGGTAAGCAGAGAAACGTATGCGTCTTTATTTGCTATTATATCTACTACTTTTGGCGTTGGCAATGGTAGTACGACATTTAACATTCCTAATTTAGCCGGTCGCGTTCCGATTGGTGTTGGCACTGGCACCGATGCTAATTCAGCCGAAGATACTTTCACTCTCGGCGGAACAGAGGGCGAGTATGAGCATACGTTAGTTACGGATGAAATGCCCTCACATACACACAGCTTAGATCAGGCATATAGTTCTCAGGGTATAGATGGCGCCGGTTCAAATTATAAATCATTAAACAGTTTAACTACAGACCTTACTGGTTCAACTGGCGGCGATGCGGCTCATAACAATATTCAGCCGTCTTTAGGTTTGAATTACATAATTAAGTATTAAGGTAAATCAATGGCAGTAACAAAGTTCAGTATATACAGTCCGGCGATGGGGTCAAGGAGAGACTTCCCGAACATCTTATTGCAGAATGCATACACACCTGATAACGGCAATATTCAGGCGTGGGACGGTGAACTTCGTACCGCTAAAATGAGAAAACCTGAAATGTTGAGGAACGTTCACACTGTAACCAGTGTATCGGGCACATCTATAGTTATACCAGATGACTACAGCGCTGTTATTACAAGCGGTGATAGTATCGCTGTTTACAATGTTATGGGTGATTATGAGCAGGTTAATGTCGTAAGTTCCACAGAAGTTAGCGGGACTACTCTTATTGAAACTGATGAGGCTGTCTCTGATGATATGCTTTTAGGTCAGTGGTGCATGAATGATAGTGCCGCAAATACTACTGTCTCTGATAGTTCGGGTAATGGTAATGACGCTGTATCAGCCAGAAACACAGCACTAATGAGTGATACTGGTAAAATTGATAAGGCACTGACTTTCAACGGGACCAGTGACAAGGCGGTATGTTCAAGTGAGCTTATTCCCGCAACAGGTGATTTCTCGATGTGCGGATGGATCAAAACTTCTGGCAACTTAGCCGGTGATACAGACAAATACGGATGTGCTTTTGGTAATGGCGGATGGTCTGGTACGGCTATGAAAGGTATTGTTGTTCGCAAATACGCATACAATAACACTTTAGCGGTTGTTATGGGTGATGGAACGAGCAGTAATGGTTACACCTTACTATCAAACTATGATACTGACCATGTTGATGAATGGCATCACGTGGTTGTTACGTATGACGCTTCTGAGAATGAATTAATAATTTATCTGGATGGTGTTCAGGTTGGTACGCCTCGTATCAGAACATACCTTACATCAGGCAGTGATTTCGAGATAGGACACCAGACAGGGTTAAACGCAACAGAATCATATTGGTATGGTGCTATAGATGATGTAAGGCTTTACAATAAAGTTTTAACTACAACTGAGGTATCAGCGATTTATAACGCTGGAAATGGTACGGAAACAATACAATCAAACACAAGATATCTGTTTAAAACCGATGATGTTCAGAGTATTGACCCTGCTGATACAAACTTTTTAAAAGTACAGACACCTGACAATAACCCGATTATCAAGTATGAGCGATTAGTGATGAGCGACGCTGGAAATACTGAACGGCTTGTAGGGTTTACTAAAGCCCATGTTTACTACTGGAACGCCGCAGAAACTACGTGGGAACTGATATTTACCTGTTCGGGTGAATGTGAATACTGGGATTCAACACAGTATGGTGATTATATATGCGCAACGAATAATGTTGATAAACCTATTTACTGGGACGGCAACTCAGCAACTACATGCTCATTCATTGATACTCAATATACGGATAGTACATCAGATTACATTACAAAAGCAAAGTTCATAAAAAACTACAGGAATTATTTATTCTTAGGTAATGTCAGTCTGTCAGATGGCGATACATATTCTCATTTTGTATTCTGGTCGGCTCTTACTCAGGGTGTTAATGAGGGTGCGTTTAATCCTAACGCAACTTTCGGAGATGTTGCCTCGGACGCTGGCAGTGCTTTAATTGACGGTGACGGTGATATAACGGGCGGATTTGGTTTGTGGCAGGCATATCTTGTTATCTTCAAGCGGTGGTCTGTTCGTAAGATGTGGGCAACATTAACGGAACTTACTTTCACGCAGGATTATCTGCTTCCGGCTGTAGGATGTTTGGCTCCTGGTTCGGTTATTAACGACAATGAAGATAAGCTGTATTTCTTGGGTTCAGATAACTTTATTCATGAACTGACGATGGGTAAGATCAGTTATGCGATAAATGACATTACACGAAACATCAATCCTGAACTATATAACAAGGTCAGATCAACTCTGATAAATGAGTATAATGAGATATGGTGGTCTATCCCTTACGGTAATTCATCGACGGATAATAATAAAGTTATAGTTTTTACCGGTGATAAGTTCTTTATCAGGGATATGGAGATACAGGCTTTCGGCAAGTACACAAGACAGTTAAGTTATAAGTGGGATACTTTGCCGTTCTCAACATGGAACTCATGGGGTTGGGAATCGTGGGACGCTGTAGATGGCAATTTGAACTTTATAATTGACCTATGTTCTGACGGCGATGGCTATTCCTATGAATCTCATGGTGCTTACACGGATGATGGACTGCCTTACACAAGTTATTTCGTATTGACTACTGATTTTACCAATAAGTCAGGGCTTGCCTATTTCAAGCGATTATTACGTATCTACCTATACTTCAGAAAAGAGGCAAGCAGTACGGTTTACATAGCGGCAAAGAGGGACAGTGAGAACAACTGGCAGAATTTAGGCAATGTGGCTTTAACCGGCGACGCCGAAATCGTTCGCAAAGAGCTTGTATGTGATATCCGATCAAAGCATTTCCTGTTTAAAATATATGGTACTGATAGGTTTAGTTTTATCGGTGCTGAGTTTGACTACTTACAGCAAGGAGCAAGGTAACTATATGGGACAGTCACCGTTAAGTTTAAGTATATTACCAACACCTATTAAGGATATCTCGGCGGCAGAAACGAAGATACGCGAGATAATTAACAGGCTCGATCATATTTTACGGTATCTCAAACAGGATACTGTAAAGAATGAAAAAGACATAACGGACTTAACTACTACGGTGGCAGGATTGAGCGGCGGAAGCGGAATACCATTCCCTGACCCTACTAATGTTGTTGAAATTACTGAAGATAATTATGACGCTGCCCATGCTTACCAATTATTAGAAGCAGACTCAGGAAAAATGGTTCAGTTACAGGATACTGTAAAAATTTCATATGCGGTATGGTATTTTAAACTGCCTAATAATCCTGCACATGGAACTTATTATTGGATAAAGCAAGGTGGAGGTAAATCTTCTATTGAAAATCTTCCTTATTTATCTGGCCAATTATATGTTTCTGCTGATCCTATTGTGGCGATACTGTATAATTCTACGCCAAGGGTTCTTTTTTCTGACGATGGCACAATTCCCGATATTACTCCTGAAGATAGAATGTTAGTCTGTTATATGTATATAAAAGAATCGCATGTTTTTTATAACGGCTCAACTAATAAAACATGCGTTGGATACTGGCTTCCAATTATAGGAACTATAGGATAAAGGAATAAATATTATGGGTTTTAAACTATTACCACAAACAGACATGCAGAAAAAGGCAAGGCAGTTAGAGTTTGACCTTATGAACGAACGTCCAGAGTACCCTGTCCAGCAGACAGCAGGTCTAACACCCTTGCAGCAGCAGGTTCAGCAGTACACACAGGACTCTTTGTCCGGTCAGAACGATCTGTATAACCTTGCTTCCGGTGTTTATAAGGACTATCTGTCCAATGACTATGACCCTGCGACTGGTAACTACTGGAAAGGCTACAGGGCTGTAGCAGAAAGCCAGAAAGCTAACGCCTTAAAAGCTAACCGCCAGAGGTCAAATGCCGGAGGTATGCTTCAAAGTACGCCAGGCAGTCAGATAGAGGCTACAACAAGGCAGAACTACGATAACTCCGAACTGCAAATGTTGGGTCAGCTACAGGAAAATGAACTGAACAGGCGGCTCAGTGCGGCTGGTACTGCCCAGAATGTTGAGAGCCAGAATCTTAATAATCTGGCATCAGCTAATAATATCGGTAACGCCCAAAGGCAGGTCGAACAAGCACAGAATGACGCTATTTACAATGCGGCAATGCAGACACTTTTGCACCCATATCAATACAGCGCTCAACTTGCTCAGGCGATAACAAGCGAACAGATGTATTATTACAAGTCACCTTCTGGCGGCGGCGGTCTGCTTGGTGGTGGAACGTCTGGGGATATTCAAGCAGGATTAGCTATAGCTTCAGCTTTTGGACTATAATAATTATGATATATGCAGGATTAATACTAATTGTGATCGGGTTAAGTGTTCGGATTATAGCGATAAAGACACTTAAAAAGAGGTTCTCTTTCCAACTCAATACGCAAGATCAGATCATTCAGACTGGTATTTACAAATATATAAGACATCCATCTTATATAGGAACGTTGACAATGATATTGGGACTATGTTTTGTTCATCTTATTTGTGCGGTTATGTATATATCTTTATTATTCTTTCTGGCAAGGGCAATCAATGAAGAACAAATATTGAGATATAATCCACAATATAAAGAGTATATGCAAAAAACTGGCATGTTTCTACCTAAACTAAAAAAACAAAAAGGATAATATTACAATGGCAAATGGTAATTTCAGAGTAATAGAAGGTAATCCGTTCAATAGCGGACAGGCCAGATATGGCCAGATTCAAGATACTATTGGAGCGTTCGAGAAATTTATGAAAGTCTTGAATGAAAAGAAACAGGATAAAATGCGAACCGAAACTATCGGCATCGTCAACGATCCCAATACAACACCGGAAGAAAAACGCCAGTTAATTATGAAACGTTCCGATAACTACTCAAAAAGTATTCAGGATATCATAACTCAAACACAGATAGCACAAATGTACCCACAACAATCCACAGCAAGAGACGATGCCAATACCGCTTTAGCCGAACAAAGACTCGCTCAGGCTGGTTATTACAAAGCAAAAACTGATGCTTTAGGGAACCCCGCACAACAGAAGAATGTACCGACAAGAATAATTAAACAGCAAAATCCTGATACACTGAAAGATGAAAACATACTGGTTAACAGTCAAACCGGTAGTATAATTGAAAATATTAATTATCCATTCAAACAATCCTCTCTTGCAAAGCTGGATCAGGCTGGTAAGACAATAGACCAGGTTGCGGAAACAGCAATTCCAGACATTGACCCCGCACAGTTAAAGCAGGAATACATGACAAAGCTCGATAAAGCAAGCAAAACGATCCAGTCTTTGCCTCAACTTGACCCACAACAGACCAAACAGAACTACATGGCAAAGCTGGATGAAGCTATGAAAATTATCGAAAGCATTGGCCAGCAAGGTCAATCTGCACAGCAAGCCCCACAGCAGCAGCCGGAACAGACGGCAGAACTCGATGAGCAGACGGCAATGCAGATATTCCAGGAAGCGTTAAGGCAAACAGGCGGTGATAAAGAAAAAGCGAAAGCTTTAGCCCGTCAAATAGCACAACAAAGAGGGTATAAAATCTAATGGCTGATATATTTGATAAAATAGCAGATAAATATAAACCGGATATCTTCGATGTTGTGGCTGATAAAGTTGGTGGTAATGTTGCTGTTATGGACTATGGCATTCCCCCTATGCCGGATTTTGCACAGAATGATCCGCAGACTGTTCCACTGCCTTACGCACCGCAGGGCAAAGGATTATCCCCTTACGAAAAAGAACTTGCCGCACGAAAACAAGCTGATCCTTACGAACAGTTAAGGGTAGAGCTTAATAATCCGGTTAATAAGGCCAAAGCCGAAATGATAGCTAAAAAAGGACGTGGATTCTGGGGCGAACTGTTCAACTCATTAAAACAGGGTTCTTTAAATGTAACTTCCGGTATTGCCGGAACTGTTCAAAAAGGTGCTGAACTACTTGATAAACCTGGACTAAATTATATTGGCCAAAAGGCTGGACAGCTTGCGAGCATGGCAAGAGCCGGTCAGGATTTACCGGAACTTGCTCAGGGTCAAAAAGGCGGAGTGGGCGAATTTACCGCTCAGGCAGTTGGACAGGCTTTTCCTTACATGGCGGCCTCTGTTGCCTCTACAATACTCACAGGTACACCAGCGGCGGCGTTTGGCACTGCCTTCGCCATTGAGGGCGAGAACGCTTATCAGGACGCTATAAAAGCCGGAGCAAGCGAAGAAGATGCCAACATGGAACGGTTAGTAGTTGGTACGCTAAACGGAGCTATTGAACAGTTACAGGTTGATGAAATTCTTAAATTCGGCAAGGCAAAGCCGGTTAAAGAACTTATTAAGGCGGCGAAAGAAAAGGCTATTAAAAAAATCACCAAAGCAGGAGGTAAGGCCGGAGTAGCATTAGTTAAATCTTCAATAAAAGAAGGGCTTGAAGAAGCATTACAGGAAACGGTCAGTGCCCTTGCACCTGCTATAAATGACCGTAAACTGCAAAGCGGCAAAGATATTGCTAAAAGAGTAGGTATGGCCGGTCTTGGTGGTGCTGTTGCAGGTGGCATATTCAGCGGCGGCGGTGCTATTATTAACACAATCCAGAATACCCCTGTTGGAGAAGACGGCTATAGAA
>CALBTS010000648.1 GCA_937968035.1 uncultured Methanomethylovorans sp. | reverse complement strand
TACACTTCTTTACCCGCATCCATAAGGCAGCGTACAGCAAATGTCATCTTCAGGAACCAGGCTGCCACCAGATATCGTACCAGTGCAGGTATGCTTTCGGTATCCAGTATCAAAGTGGCAACAGTACCAATAAGAGCAGCAAAAAGAATGCAACACAATGCCATAAAGATACCATAGATCCTCCTGTTCTTGGAAGGTGCCCTGTGCTTGAAAAATGAGATCATTTTACCTATCCACACAACAGGATGTATGGCAAAAGGCGGCTCCCCTAATACCAGATCAATGACAAATGCCAGGACCAATACAACGATCAGGTCAAATCCACTTATTGTGAAGAACATAATCGAGGCTCCATGACCTGTTCCCATGCCTTCTTAAGCCCGTCCTCAGTACATCCCTCAGCAGTGAGCACAGTTAGCATCTTTTCAACCACATCAGGCTCATGCACTATCCTGCATTCAAGACAGCTCCAGACCTCATTCCCACTTGAGCCGGTTATCCACTTACCTTCAGTACGCCCATCCTGGCACGGATAGAACGGACAGAAGCAAAAAGTGCAATCCTGGCCTTCAAAATGACAGGGGTAGTAATTGCATTCCCTGTTGCTTCCCAGTGGCCCTTTGCCCCGGGCCTTTGCCAGGTTGCGCTCAAGATAAATAATTGCCTGTTCTTTCCCCCATTCCTGAATGACCTGCCTGATACAATCCACTATCCGTTCATTTTCCTCTCTTGTACGCACAGCTATACGTATATGATGTTTCCCGATATCCTGAAAAGAGCTGCAATCCCTTATTAATACGCCATGTGCTGCCATTCTTTCGGTCAATTCGGTGGAATCCATGGATAGATCGCTTATGTCCACATAAATAAAGTTAACAGTGCTTTCAATAGGTCTGAACCCGCGGCGTCCCAGTTTTTCCATGAGGAACTCCCGTTCTCTGGCTATCATTTCCCTGGATTCCAGAAGATATCGGCTGTAACATCCGCCTTCCATATTCATGAGAACGGTACTCACTTCTTCTGCCACACACCCCAGGTTCCAGGAAAGTCTCGCATTATTAAGCAATGTTGCTATCTTTGCCGAAGCAACCCCAAAGCCCATTCTGATGCCGGGAATGGCAAAAGCCTTGGTAAGGGAACGCTGGATAAAAAGATGGTCATTGGATTCCACCAGGTCCACAATGGTCTGTGAGGGATCTGCCAGTTCTATAAAAGCTTCATCAACGAAAAGGACCACATTATTTTCCCGGCATTTGTCTATGAGGCATTGGAGTTCTTCACGGCTGAATAACTTGCCTGTAGGATTGTTAGGATTGCACACAAAAAGCAGTCTAGCTCCCTTTAATATATCGTCGGGCACATCCGGGAGCAACTCCTGTTCTATGTATCTGATCTCAGCTCCGAATATGCTGCACTGCTGTTCATACTCGCTGAAGGTGGGAGATGGAATTAGCACAATATCCCCTTCCTCTATTACGGTCTCTGCAACCAGGCGGATTATCTCTGAGGAGCCATTGCCTGGGATTATGTTTTCGGCTTTTATGCCGTTGCCTACGAAACGGGCAGCTGCATTTCTGAATTCGATATAACGATTATCAGGGTATTGACCCATCCTCTTAAGGGCAGTATATAAAATGTTATCCATATCAAGCCCGGTGTATGGATGGTCAAAAGGAGTACCATATGGATTAAGACTGGCACTTGCATCCAGTAGTTGGGATTCCGGTATGCCGTATTGCTGGGATGTTTTTTTCACCAGGCCTCCGTGTTTGCATGGCTGGACCTTTAGCAGATGTTCTCTGACCGGGATAAATTTTGTTTGTCTTGACACAGTTATCGCCTTTTTTTTAGATAACAAGACCTATATTAAGTTATTCAATTATCTTTTATCTAATTAAATTAAACTTGTGTATAGCTTCAGCTCCACGACCTCAATATACTGGAATGATAACATATATTATAATAAAGGCTTTATTACTAAATTCCAGGCCTTCTTTATGTTATCTTCTGTATCCCCCTCTTCCATGAGGATATCAAGTATCTGTCGGGATAATCTGGACTGATGTATATATGTACAGTTCTCACAGCTCCATACTTTATTACCGCTGGATCCTACTATCCACTTGCCTCCGGTACGTTCATCCTCACAGGCATAGAAGGGGCAAAAACAGAAGGTACAATCCTGTCCCTCGAAATGGCAGGGATAATACTGGCACGTACCTCTGCTGGCAGGAGCGGACCCTGCCGCAGCACTTTCAATGGTAACTTCCAGCCGTTCCCTTGCATCCTCTTTACTGGTTTCGGTAAGAACTTCGCCTATAGCCTTCAGAAGGATCTCGTTATCTTCCTGTACATGCAACCCTATCCTGACAAACTGTTTCTCTGCCTGGAAAAAGTTACTGCAATCCTTTATCAGAAAACCTTTTGATGCAAGATTTCCAGTAAGGGTATGCGAATCCATAAAAAGGTCCTTGAGGTCCACAAGAAGATAATTTGCGTCCGAAGGCTGAGGGGAAAAACCATAGATACGTCCGATGCGGCTGATCAAATAATTACGTTGAGAACGTATAAGCTCCCGGGAATCCTCCAGATAGCTGGAATTAATGCCTCCTTCTATATTGAGCACCGCTGTACACAAAAC
>CALBTS010000647.1 GCA_937968035.1 uncultured Methanomethylovorans sp. | reverse complement strand
TCTTCGTTTTTTTCTTTGAGTCTTCTGTCTCAGCGCAGTGCGGGCCGGGGAAGATTTCGAAGGAGATACAGGGTTTTGCCTCTATTGTCACTGTCGATAATTCATACAATGGTGTTACTGGTCCTTATGCTCTTGGTATACCAGATGGAACCGGAGCATATTTTAGCAATAATGGGCAGTACATTATCATTGATCTCCTTGACACGGTAAGAATTGGTCAGATATATTCGTTTATCTGGAGACAATATCCAGGAATCATTCCTGCATCGCAACTGTGGTGGAGTGAGTCTATAGATGGGATTACCTTCTACAACAACTCTCACTCGGGAATCCTGAGTACAACGAATCAAAGATATTTTCAATCAGATATTGTTGCAGAAAATGATACGAGGTATATCAAAGTCTTTATTAACGGCACTAATGACTTTCAGCTCGATGCCGTATCATATTTTGCTACAAAGTGCTTTTCTGAGGTTTGCGGATCAGAATATAACAGCCAACTGATTTCAGGTAATGCCACTTACATTGCCGGGAACAGTATTAATGATCCCACATATGCGAATTTTGCACCTGATGGCAGGGGAGCATTTATTAATTCACCAACTGACTTTGCAAGGTTCAGATTACCTTATGCGATTCCGGCAGGTCAATCATACTATATTATCTGGAGAGCGGCACAAAGCGGAGCACAACTTAGAATACGTGAGTCTTCTGATGGTACATCATGGTCAGGTTATAAATATACTGCTGTACTTCCATCCTCTACGAACTTCACATTTCACCTCGAAACAGCTGGAGTAACAACAAGCTATATCGAGATATCCCCCTCTAATGGCTATGATCTATATCTGGATGCAATTGTTTTTAATTCTCTGTCATGCACATATCCTTCTCCTGATCTGGATGTCGAAGGATCTTATACGTATTGTGGCTCCCCTATTTCAATAGCAGGAGGATTAACGATATCAGATCCTAATAATCAGATAATTAATTCAGCCTATGTGCAAATAGCAACTAATTATGTTCCTGGCCAGGACAGGCTTGAATGCACCACCAATTATGGCATTTCGGCTAGTTGGAACTCCACGTATGGAGTATTATTTCTATCAGGGCAAGCTACCGCCGAACAATATCAATCTGTTTTACGATCAGTCACATACAGAAATCTTACTGGTACACCCCCAACAGGATTAAGAAGGATAGTATTCTCACTTGAGCGTTATAATTTAAATACAGGGCATTATTACAGGTATGTTACTGCTTCCAATATAAGATGGCCGATGGCAAGGCTTGATGCCTCGAGAGCAAATCTATTTGGGATGCAGGGGTATCTGGTGACAATAGGCTCAGATGAGGAAAACAATTTTCTTTTATACCAAATGAATAATAATGCCTGGATTGGCGGATCTGATTTCTATTTCAATGCAGATGACTGGTATTGGTTGTCAGGCCCCGAACAGGGTACAATGTTTTGGCAAGGTGAAGAAGATGGAACTGAGCTTACATATGCAAACTGGAATCCTGGTACAGAACCCAATAATTACAATGGAAATGATGAGGTATTTGCACATATATATCCCCCGGGCTCCTCAAATGCAGGAACATGGAATGATGAGGGAATATCGTATAACGGTTCTGCCTACTATGTTGAATTTGGTGGCATGCCAGGCGATCCGGTCATCGATTTGTTTGGGATTGTTGACGTATCAATTGATGATGAACCTCCATCTCTTATTGGGGTATTCCCAGAAGGTCAGTCCGATTTGAACCTTTGCTTTGGGTCTATCCCGGCAGGACCTTCTCCATCCACTATAGCTGCATTATATAGCGATAATTGTGGTGGCACTATTACTGTAACTAAGTCTGGGAGCCCAATTGGTAACAATTGCAATTGGAGCGTAACTTATACATATACAGTACGTGATTGGCGTTCAAATTACGTTGTTGATGTGCCAGTTATTGTCTACACAGGTCGGGATCAAAGTCCTCCGGTTATTACAGGCAGCCTGAGTGCCATCTTTGTGGAGGGCTGTGACCTAAGCGCTGCTTCTTCTCCTGTTACAACGGTAGCGGCACTTGAGGCACTGGGGCTTAATATCAGTGATAACTGCACTCCGGACGCTTCACTCGTGGTCACAAGCAATGATAGTCAGAGTGGAAGTTGCCCTATAGTTATTTTCAGGACCTACCGTATTACAGACATCTGTGGTAACTATAGCGAGGTGAGTCAAACAATAAACATCGATGACACCACTCCTCCGACCTTTACAGCCCCGGCAGATATTACAATCTACAAGGATGCTACCTGCGGCTACAACGCTGATGTGAGCATCACTGGTGATGTAAC
>CALBTS010000646.1 GCA_937968035.1 uncultured Methanomethylovorans sp. | reverse complement strand
GGCGACAACCGAGATCTACACTCTTTCCCTACACGACGCTCTTCCGATCTACAAGTTAAAGAGGTTTTGCATGGCAAAAAGCGCATTGATACCAATTAGTTTCTGCTATTCCGTCATCTCTGGCCAGATCCGTGATCCAGAACTTGAGATCACAAATTGTGATCTCAAGATTGCATCTTATTATACAGCAGTGTTATATAAATGGAGATTAAGAAATGAATCAAATCCAAACTGATCTCACGGTGGATAACCTGATCCTGGAAATCAGAGGGCAAAGGGTAATCCTGGATAGCGACCTGACTGCATTATACGAAGTAAAAACGATGAGGCTCAATGAGCAGGTGAAAAGAAATATCGAAAGATTCCCTGAGGACTTCATGTTCCAGCTTACAAATAAAGAAGTTACAATCTTGAAATCGCAAATTGCGATATCAAGGTAGACTAAGGTAATGGAATTGATTGAATCTCTACAGTTTGGCAACATTCTTGTGTTTTCTGGAGCATTAGTTAGCTTGATTGTGGGGAGTATTACCATATATGAAAAGCTGATCAAACCAAGACATAGAATTACCAAGCTCAAGACAGCTGTATCTCTCATCAATGACTGGTTTGACTATATAGATTGCAACTTAGAAAAGGGAATTGATTTTCCAGTTCTAGATAATAAAGAGAAAAAAATCTCTGAGTACATAAAAGCCAACTTAAGAAACTACAAGATATCATTGGGAAGAAGGAGAAGATACGCATGGCTCAAAGAAGTCGGAATAAAAAAAACACTTCGAGGATCAAATGAATTGTTTACAATGTACTCAAGAATGCTAGCCGAGGGCGAAAATTTAGACTTTTACTTCATGAAAATTGTAGGAAGCTTTTACTCGTTTCATAGTAAGTACAAATCACCCAATCCAGCAGGCTGTAACTTTGCAGAAATTGAAATGCCTGTTAAATTCTTGAATTTTCTTATAAGATAATATGGCTGATTCATTTAAAAACGAGATAGTCCGCATCGATGCTATAGCTGAGATAAATCCAGATAAACTTGATAAGAGCTTCAAGTACAAAAGAATGAAGTATGTTGATATAAGTAGTGTTGATAAAGGATACATCACGGGTTACCAAGATCTCAGCCTTGAAGATGCTCCAAGTCGGGCACAGAGACTTACGAAAGTGAACGATTTTATCATCTCAACTGATAGGCCTGGTAACCGGTCATACGCATATATCAAAAATTCGCAGGAAGTTACGGTCTTTTCTACTGGTTTTGCGGTTATATGGACTAGGAAATGTGATCCACGGTATTTATACTATGTTCTAACCTCTGATACAATTATTGATTACCTCGCGTCAATAGATGATTCGAAATCTGCATA
This sequence comes from uncultured Methanomethylovorans sp., assembly GCA_937968035.1. Lineage (GTDB taxonomy): Archaea > Halobacteriota > Methanosarcinia > Methanosarcinales > Methanosarcinaceae > Methanomethylovorans. The sequence goes on along the minus strand of CALBTS010000646.1, from coordinate 1,301 downwards.
TCCATCAATAAACCCTTCTGATTCTAGCGAACTCGAAATCGACCTTCTTCCCCTCGAAACCCAAAATGAAATAGCCCATATCATTGGCACCCTGGACGACAAGATAGAGCTTAACCGCAGAATGAACAAAACCCTGGAGGAAATAGCCCAAACCCTCTACAAGCAATGGTACATCGATTTTGAATTTCCCAAGGAGAAAGGTAAACCCTACAAATTCACAGGCGGGGAAATGATAGATTCGGAACTAGGGCTGATACCAAAAGGTTGGAGAGTGGGGCAAATTTCAGATATTTCAAAAAAGGTTTGTATTGGTCCATTTGGCTCATCTATAAAAGTAGAAACTTTTACTGATTCCGGCATCCCTTTCATCAGTGGACAGCATTTAAAAGAAGTCAGACTTTCAGATACTGAGTATAACTTTGTTACCAAAGAGCGTGCATATTCCATTTCAAATTCTTTAGTATACCGAGGTGATGTTATTTTTACCCATGCAGGAAGCATTGGTCAGGTAGCCTATATACCTAACACATCCAAGTACGAAACATACATTATATCGCAAAGACAGTTTTATTTGAGATGTGATACAGAAAAAATGCTTCCCGAATTAGTGGTTATGTATTTTAAAACTCCGAGAGGACAGCATAACCTATTGGCAAATACATCATCATCTGGGGTCCCTTCAATTTCACAACCAGCCACTAATTTGAAAAGGCACACAATTCTGATACCACCTATAAAAGTGCAAAATGAGTATGTAGTATATCTAGAATCATCTGATAGAAAAGTTTCTTGTAATTTACACAACATCACATTGTTGGAAAACACAAAAAACAGAAAAGCGCAGGAACACTTTGAAATTTTGATAACATAAACAAATATTAGCGAGGTAACAATATGAAAGATGTGTTTAGAAAACTCGAGATGAGAGAGGTTAAGAAATCCCTGACGGAATCGACTCTCATAGACAAGAAGGCATCAGATTTGCGCGAAAAAAACGTATTCTTATCGTATAGCTCTGATGACTCCGATATAGTGATGTTTGTATATGATATTTTGGAAAGAAATGGAGGAAGAGTCTACTTGGATAAATTCGACCCCAGACTACCGAAAACCGATTTCACCAAGGTAGCAAAAAAACTCTCAGAAGTAGTTAAACAATGTGATAAAATGGTTCTATTAGTCTCTAGAAACGTAAAAGATAGCATATGGATTCCATGGGAAATAGGATTAGGGCACGGATATCATACTACTAAAGATCGGAAGAGCACACGTCTGAACTCCAGTCACCGAATACGATATCG
>CALBTS010000645.1 GCA_937968035.1 uncultured Methanomethylovorans sp. | reverse complement strand
TTCTCCTTGGCAGAAAGATCGTCCGCTTCGTTGTTGACGAAGCACACTGCCTCTCCGCCTGGGGACAGGATTTCAGGGTTGACTACCTGTATATCGCTGATTTTATAAAGTCAATCCAGGAGCAGAAGCACCTTACGGAAAGCATTCCGGTCTCATGCTTCACGGCAACGGCAAAACCACAGGTCATAGAAGATATCAGGAAATATTTCAATGAAGAACTTGGTCTTGACCTCGAGCTGTTTACCTCAAAAGTCTCACGGACAAACCTCCGGTACAAGGTTTTTGAGAAAGGAACCGAAGAGGAAAAGTACCTGGCGTTAAGGGGACTGGTTGAAGAGAGAAATTGCCCGGCAATAGTCTATGTATCACGAACCCGGAAGGCTTACCAGCTGGCAGAACGGCTGACCCGTGACGGTATTTATGCGAAACCCTACCATGGCCGTATGGATGTGAGTGAAAAGAGCGCCAACCAGGAGGCCTTTATCTCGGGCGAGGTGTCGGTCATGGTTGCCACCTCCGCCTTCGGAATGGGGGTCGACAAGAAAGATGTGGGCATGGTGGTGCACTATGAGATATCCGATTCTCTCGAGGACTACATCCAGGAAGCAGGCAGGGCAGGTCGTGATGACAACATCGTGGCCGACTGCTTTGTCCTTTATAACGAGGAGGACCTTAACAAACACTTCATCCTGCTTAATCAGACGAAGCTCTCAATAAAGGAGATACAGCAGGTCTGGAAAGCGATAAAGGAAATAACCCGGTTCCGCTCAACTGTATCCCAGTCTGCACTTGAGATCGCGAGGAAGGCAGGATGGGACGAAAGTGTCCGTGAAATCGAAACAAGAGTTACCACAGCCATCGCGGCGCTTGAGGATGCCGGATATCTCAGACGCGGGCAGAACGTGCCTCGCATCTTCGCCAACAGTATCCTTTCGCGCAACGCGCAGGAAGCAATTGAAAAAATAAATGCCTCGCCAAGGTTTAACGAGAGTCAGAAGGAGCAGGCAAAACGGATAATCAAAAAGCTCTTATCGAGCAAAAGCCGGAAACATGCAACCGGTGAAGAGGCTGAATCAAGGATTGATTATATCAGTGACCATCTCGGGATAGTGAAGGGAGAGGTGATAAATATTGTCAACCTGCTTCGCGAAGAAAAGATACTGGCTGACTCGAAGGACCTTACAGCATTCATAAAAAGAGGGGAAAACAGGAATGCGTCACTGAAAACAGTCGAAACATTCAGCAAAATCGAACAATTCATGGTTCAGGTCTTCGACGAACAGGCAAAAACATTCCGGCTCAAGGAGCTGAACGAGGAGGCTGAGGCACAGGGTTGCGACGGATCAAATGTCCGCAGGATCAGGACACTCATCAACTTCTGGGCAATAAAGAACTGGATCAAACGAAGGAACCTGGAGTTTTCGAAAAATCATGTTTCTATCGTAAGCCTTCATCCGCGTGAACTTCTGACAGAACGGCTAAGGAAAAGACATGAGCTGGCAAGGTTCATCGTCGGGTTCCTGTATGAAAGATGCAACCGCGATCTGTCCGAAGAAGATGCCGGGAAAGAGGAGGTGCTGGTTGAATTCTCGGTACTTGAACTGAAAACTGAGTTCGGGAGGCAGCAGGGACTCTTCCATAATGAGGTATCGCTTGATGATATCGAAGACACCCTTTTCTGGCTGTCTAGGATAGAGGCTATAAAAATTGAAGGAGGCTTCCTCGTTGTTTACAACAGCCTCACAGTAGAGAGACTTGAAAAGGATAACAAAAGGAAATACAAGCTTGAAGATTACAGAAAGCTGAGTCAGTTTTATGAAAACAAGGTCCAGCAGGTTCATATAGTCGGGGAGTATGCCAGGAAGATGCTTGGTGATTACAGGGATGCCCTGCAATTTGTGGATGACTATTTCCGGTTGAACTATGATTTCTTCATTCACAAATATTTCAAGGGAAGCCGGCAGGGCGAGATTAAACAAACCCTGACACCCGGGAAATTCAGACAGTTGTTCGGTGAGCTTTCTCCGGCCCAGCTGAAAATCATAAACGACTCTGTGAATCGCTACATAGTGGTTGCGGCAGGACCGGGCAGCGGCAAGACCAGGGTGCTGGTTCACAAGCTGGCTTCCCTCCTGCTGATGGAGGATGTCAAGCATGAACAGCTGCTGATGCTTACCTTCTCGAGGGCTGCTGCCACCGAGTTCAAGAAGAGGCTGATCGGCCTCGTTGGGAATGCAGCCAACTTCATTGAAATAAAAACCTTTCATTCATACTGCTTTGATTTACTTGGAAAGGTTGGAAACATTGAGAAGTCTGATGATATCCTGAAGAAGACCGTTGAGAAGATCAGGAACAAAGAGGTTGAGCTGAACCGTATCACCAAGACCGTCCTGGTAATTGATGAGGCGCAGGACATGGACGGGAATGAGTTCAGCCTTATTAAAACCCTCATGGAGTGCAATGAAGATATGAGGGTGATAGCAGTGGGTGATGACGACCAGAACATCTATGAGTTCAGGGGGTCGAGCTCAAGATACCTTGAGCAGTTTATCACAGTACACGCGTCTGTCAAATATGAGCTGATTGATAACTTCAGGAGTAAGAGAAACCTCGTTGACTTCACAAATCAGTTCGTGACAGGGATACGCCACAGGTTAAAAAACACAAATGTAATCTCACGGCAAACCGATCCGGGCACGATTAAACTGGTTCGGTATGATGACGGCAATCTCGTAGTTCCGTTCGTTCAGGACCTGCTCGAAGCTGAGCTCTCAGGGACCACGTGTGCGCTCACCAGGACCAACGACGAGGCATTACAGGTAGCAGGACTGATCCGGAAAAACGGCAGGTCGGCCAGGCTGATCCAGAGCAACGATGGATTCGACCTGTCCGACCTCGATGAGATCAGGTTTTTCATAAGCCAACCCGGTCTGGCCGGAGAAGTTATCAGTTTTTCTGAGGAGGCCTGGGAAAATGCGAAGCGGGCGTTGTCACGCAGATATGGTCGCAGCACGAAGTATGAATTGTGCATGAATCTCATCCGTGATTTTGAGGTCACCAATCCGAAGGTTAAATACAAGTCAGATTTTCAGGTCTTCATCAGGGAATCGGGGCTGGAGGATTTCTATGGTGAGAATGGTGGAGCGATTCTCGTTTCAACCATGCATAAGGCAAAAGGAAAGGAGTTTGACAATATTTTCATGATGCTTGAAGATTTTGATGCTTCTACTGACGCATCCAAGCGGTTGCTTTATGTTGCCATGACGCGGGCAAAGCGAAACCTAACGATACATCTGAATTCCGGTTTTCTCTCCCGGATGAGAACTGAAAACCTGGTTAAAATCGAAGACAGGGAGATTCATTCCCCCGTGTTGGAAATGGTTCATCACCAAGGGTTCAGAGATGTTTGGCTCGATTATTTTATAGACAAACAGCATCTGATTAATAAACTGATCTGTGGAGACACGTTGATCGTGAATGGTGAAGAGTGTTTAAACCCAGAAGGCAAATCTGTCCTGAAATTTTCGCAGCAGTTTAACCATAAGCTTTCGGAGTTGAAGGACAAAGGTTACGAGCTGAAAAGCGCCAAAGTAAATTTTATAGTTTACTGGCTAAAAGAAGAAATCGGGCAGGAGGTCAAGGTTATTTTACTTGAACTATTATTTGAGAGAACCTCTAATAGTCCCATGACAACATGCCTGCGGGTTAGTTAAAGATAAGAAATAACTTTCCTGGATCTCTAAACAAATAATAACGATGAAAAATCCATGCGGGTTTAAAAGAAAAGGATTCCACGTTAACCATTCACAATGTTGCGACAACGGCAGGGTAGGCCAGTTCAGTTGAAGTTGAAAACCGTGGTACTCCTGTGCCTGATAGATTGCTTTACAAGTGCCAGAAAAACGTGCTCCAGGGATAGAGTAACAGAATGCGGGAAAGATAGACAATCTTTTAGGCCTTGAAGAAACCTTACTAGAAAAGTGCTATTTATTTATAAATAAGTCACTGGGGTATTGTTCCTCAAAACACTACTCTTTTGTTCTCAAATTTACAGCCCATCAATTCCTGAAAAAGCGGCGTTTTCTATGCTTAAGAACCAAAAGGGGCAAACTTGTTTAACCACCCTCAGCCGTGAAAAGGCTGTCATCAAAATCCAAATTAGATATGGTCAATCTGATAAGGTGCAATAAGTGCATATGATACACAGTATGCACATAGAAAAAGGAAAATAACGATATTTTAATACTTCCCTTATATTAATTATTTAAATTTTTTCTGTGGACATATTTTGTCCTTACTTTTTTTGTCCTTATATTTGTTGTAATTAATTATAACTATGGAAAGAATAGCTACTTTCGGGGAGTACATCAGAAATCTTCGTGAAAAATCAGGTTTACCTCTCAGAAAAATTGCTGCTCAACTTGACATCGATCCATCACTCTTAGGAAAGATTGAACGAGACCAGAGGCAACCCACTAAAGAGCAGATTAAAAAGTTAGCATTGATCTTTAATAAGAATGAGTCTCTACTGCTTTTTGAACTTTTAAGTGATCAAATTGCTTACAAAATAATGCAAGAAGAAGGCTCTGAAAAAATTCTTAAGGCAGCAGAAAAGAAGGTAAAGTATTTTAAATCAATTAGTCGTGCTTGAAATGAAGGAGAAAGAATCTGTTAAGCTTAGTGCTTCAACTTCAATCCTTGAAGATAATCAAATAAATATATTCGGCCAGGTAGAGCCATCTTTGAAGTACCCGAGAAGAAGAAAAAGGACGATTTCTGATGTCACATATGAACTTAAAGATCCCTCTGATTCTACGTCAAAAGCTATGCGTAAAATACCAAGTAAAAATACTTCACTCGAAAAGAGATTCGAGATGGCCTTAATACGCGAGAGAATTAATTATTGTAGACCTACCCAATTAATTGAAAGCATCGAAGGAAATCCTGATTTCGTTTTGCCTAGGTTTCGTATAGCTGTCTTCTGTGATGGCGACTTTTGGCATGGTTACAATTTTGAAAAACAGAAAATCAATAATAATCAGAATTTTTGGTCAGCTAAAATTGAAAAAAACATAATTCGTGATAATGAGGTAACTTATGGCCTTAAGAAAACAAATTGGAAAGTATTTAGGTTTTGGGAGCATGAGATAAACCAAGATATTGATGGATGTATTGACCAAATCAAAGGGTATATCGACGCTAATTACCCCTTAGGAAATGATTTATTCACGTTTGTTGATTTATTTTCAGGCATTGGTGGTTTTAGAATTCCTCTAGAGGAATTAGGAGGAAAATGTTTAGGCTTTTCTGAAATTGACAAGAACGCCATTGAAACTTATAAAACTAATTTCATTGGTCGTTGGAATTCAGATGAAATAGAATTGGGAAGTATAACCAACATAAATAGAATGCCTTTCAAAGTTGATCTTATTGTTGGAGGTGTTCCTTGCCAATCCTGGTCTGTTGCTGGGAAGATGAGAGGTTTTGATGATCCACGAGGAAAATTATGGCACGATTCCATCAGAGTAGTTGCACTTAACAATCCTAAAGCCTTCATTTTTGAAAATGTGAAAGGACTTATTGATCCTAGAAATAAAGCCAACCTCGATTTAATCGTAGAAAGTTTTGAGAAAATTGGATACAAAGTTAAATACAAACTACTTAATTCCTATGATTTTGGATTACCACAGAATAGAGATCGCATTTTCATTGTTGGATTCAGAAAAGACTTGAATCTTAAATACCAGTTTAAATTTCCAAAATCAACAAATAAGAAATCCTTCTTATATGAAATTATTGATGGTTTAAGTGAGAAAAAAGTCAACATTGAAAAGAGAACATTCGACCCAAAGGAATTATTCGGCGAAAAAATTCCAATGGGAAGAAATAGATTTCAAAAAATTAATGAAGTGAATGACTTTTTTGTGCTGTGTGATACACGAAATGGTCACACCACCGTACATTCCTGGGACATAATTAAAACAACTCAACGAGAAAAGGACATTTGCCTTACAATATTGAAAAACAGGAGGAAAAAAATATATGGTACTGCGGATGGGAATCCCATTACATTTTTACAATTAAATTCCCTAATCCCAAATTTGAAAGAGGAAGAATTACATGGTCTAGTTAAGAAAAAAATATTAAAACAAATTGATAATAAAGGCTATGTATTTGTCAATTCTAAGAATTCGGCTGGCATAAATGGTATTTATCGAATTTACCTCCCTCACTCCAATATTTTTTCTACTCTAACTGCTACTGGTACTAAAGACGTTATTGCATTAAAAAGTATAAAAGGAACATCTCCAAAAGAGTATAAAGAGTTATTTATTAAAGATATTATAAGGACTAAACAATATCGACAAATTAATGCAAAGGAGGCGGGCAAACTACAGGGTTTCCCAAGTTGGTTTGCGATACATAAAGATGAAAATATAGCAAAGAAGCAATTTGGCAATGCTGTTTCTACAAATGTAATTCATAACTTAGCACTCGAAATTATTAAGACGGATATCTTTAGTCCAGATAAAGATGAATCAAACAGAAAAGATAAGATTACTTAAAAGCTTTAAAGAATGGTTCAGGGACTCATTAATTGAAAGCCATAGGAAAAACACGGAGAAACTCAAAGATATAAATGAGTTTAATATTAATCCTTTTCTACTTTATTACTTAGCAAATTACCTTGAAGGAAATTCAAATCCTTATTCCTTAGCAAGAGCCTTAGTATATCCACGAGTCTTGGGTACCTCAATTACAACTTCCTTCGGCACCCAGATGCAAAATTTTATCACAAAGGTTTTGGGTGCATATGGTTCAACTACAACTGGTATAGATATCGAATTTATGGATCAGATCGATAAAAGAAAAAAATACTGTCAACTTAAATCTGGTCCAAATGCCATCAATAAAGATGACATCAAAACTATAAAAGACCATTTTCAGGCTGTCAAGAATCTTGCTAGGACAAATAATCTAAAAATCGACTTATCAGACTTGGTTTTCTGTCTCACGTACGGGGAAGAAAGTGAAAAGAATTCATTTGTAAAAGCTTTAGAAAAAGAATATACAGTCTATATGGGAAAAGACTTCTGGCATAGATTCACTGGTGACCAATGTTTCTACCGAGATTTGATTCATTCAGCAGGAGAGATCGCAAAAGAAGTCAATATGAAGGATATAGTTGATAATGTGATTTTTGATTTGAGTAAAGATATCGAAACTAGATTTAGTAAAATATCTTCCTAATAATACGAGAATTGCGGACAAACTGCATTCACCAGATAAACTAACAACATCACGCTAGAGTAGCCTGACTACTTCAGGTAAGTGTTCTGTTTACCACTTATTGTGTTAAATTGATGATCCGTAAGCATCTCGGGTGTTGTGTCTATCCCTATGATCCTGCTCATTTTGTAACTCCCAATTTCAGGTTCTTGAACAATCAGCCATGGAATCCATTTTAATGGTTCGTCTTACTTCAGAAGCGAGCATAACCTATTTTTAAGTATAGATTCACGCTCATTGAAGAAAGCCAGAAAATTCTCAAACTGAAGATTCACATCTGGTATCATATGTCGTTCCTTGTATGCATATCTTTCCGATTCTGTTGAAAAGCTTTCAGAAAACCAGACATCGAATTCCTTATTGCGTTTTTCAAGATTTGGTCGCTCCTCAAGTAACTGCAAATTAGCCAGTCTGTTATATTTCGTTATGAAATCAAGGATATGAACACTACTTAAGTTTCTCTTTGTCAGCTTTGAATATGTGAACAGGCTCTGTGGGAACATGTGATCAATATGGAAAACGTTTCTGTAATCCAGATCTGGATATAATAGAGCTAGCACAGAAAAAGTAAAACTCTGGTCATAACTGTACCCTAAGAGATTGTCAATTTCTTCGTTACTGAACAACAGCGATTTATTCGTACCCTTAAAGTGCTCCTTGAACTGATCTAATGGAAAATCAGAACCATTCTCATCAATTATTCTGCGAAGAGGTCTGAGAACATTGTCAGGCTGACCGCTGAAAACACGTTTAATAAGTGAGAGTCTGAGCCATTTCGCGATACTAGCCTTAACATTAACCGCTTTTGTCGATGTTATAATCGATTCTGAAAGGTCATTTTTCTTAATAAAATACGCAATGGGAATTATCGCATTATTGGATGTCAAAGTCTCTCGGCTGTACCCAAAACCAGATATAAGTCCAATTGCAATTCTTATTGCAGAAGAAATTTTATCCCATTCATCTTCAATCTTCTGCATATTTGGCTTATTAAAATTATCCACCTTGAATGCGATATCTTTGATTCCACTGAGCACAAGGCAGGATTTTAATACAAAGTCTTTTGTGAAATTGAACCCATCCCCAATACTATTAATACTGTCAACAAAACTGAAAATCTCTTCTCTGGCGTCGCGATTTGTCCATTGAGCCGTAGCTATCGAAAGTAGGAGGTCTGAATAACTTAGAATAGTACCTCCGCTGTTAATCCGAATAAAGATATTCAAGACTTTATCAAGTACCTGGCTCTTTTCCTGATAATAACTTATTGTGCCCTTCTCATGAATCACGTTATGGAGTTTAAACAAAGTATTATTGGCAAATGATGCCTTTTCTTTTGAATAATCAGAGAAGATGCCTGTTTCAATTAGGTAAGAATTGACATCTCCAGGTTCTTTGAGATCCAGTATTTGTGACACTTTGAACCAATTAACATCATTATTCCTTATCCCGGCCTCCTCTGAGATGAGGAATTGAAAATCGTATTTAAGATCTGTTTCATCTGATTCTGATATCAGATTCAGATACAAAAGTTTCTTTGGATAGGCAAGATCATTATCCCATCTTTTACGAGGTATCTTATTCGAATAGGATCCCTTAAGACCTATATATATTGAGGTTAGCCTTTGCTGTCCATCCAAAATCGCGGTTAAACCTTCTTCGCCTGATAATGTAGCTTTTGGATTATGTCTGCTGTATCTCTCATGATAATCTTTGATAAATTCGTAAAACTCGTAATCGTGAACATGTTCTTTGCTGACATTCCAGAATAGAAATGAGCTAATCGGATAATCCTGCATTAGGCTGTCAAACAACCTTTCTACCTGTTCGGGGTTCCAAACAAATTCTCTTTGAATTGCTGGCAACAAATATTTCTTTCTATAAATATTGTCTACCACATCAACTATTCTAAGGGCGGTTTCGTAAGACATAATTTTATTCGCTTTGTAAATTTGACTAATAAAAATAATGTAATCTGACATGAAGAGCAAGAACTTCGGTTTAAACCTGCGGCTAATAGGCTATTGCTAGACTAATCTCGATGTCAGTCTGAAATCGAGAAGCAAAAATGCAGTGAAAATGGGAACTGCAATGCAGTAAAAACGGGAACAGGA
>CALBTS010000644.1 GCA_937968035.1 uncultured Methanomethylovorans sp. | reverse complement strand
ACTGTTAATCAGGGGGTCCTAGGTTCAAGTCCTAGCTGGGGAGCGAAGCAAGTCAACCACTTACACGGATTTCGGGTAAGTGGTTTTTTCTTTTGCGCCAGTTTTGGGCCAGGTTTTGGATGAAAATCACTGGATTGGGGTCTTAAATGAATGACGGTTGAAGGGTAATAATGGTGACCTTCATTGTCCAATTGTCTGTTATGTGTTTTTCAAAATGTGTCCCGCTATTTGTGAATTGAAAAGAATTCAGACTTCTAATTATTATCATTTAGTGTCTTTCGGCAACTAATTAATCAAGCTCTATTTCTATCTCATTTCGGTAAGCGATATCACTTAGAGTCTCATCAAAGCCTAAGTCTCTTAATTTCCAGTAACATTTAGCAGTATTTAAAGCATCATTACTTGCATTGTGAGCACCAGGTAGTTGCTCATTAAATAGTTTGTTGTAAAGTTCTCCAAGTTTCGGATATTTATACCCTCCCCAATCATTCTTAATGCCACAAAACTCAGTTGTACTTTTCATTGTGCATACTTTTTCGAAGCTATATTCAATAGGCATTAGAATACCTTCTTCGAAGATTTCGACTGCGGTTTCATAGCCATTAAGCTGACCCAATCTAGCACTGAATGCTTTCAAACAATTTAAATCAAAATCCAGATTATGACCTATTATATACCCTGTACCGTACTTCAATAGTTTGTATAAATCGTAAGCGGTTACTTCTATTGCAGAGTTATTTTTAAGTCTTACACCTCTTTGGTTTAGTAGGTCCATATCTATCCCAAGAAAATCTAATGCATCTGGTTTTAATTGCCAACTATCTGGGTAAATGTAAATGTATTTACTAAGAATTCTTTTACCTACTGTATCGCAGTAGGTTATAGCCAGTTGTATTATCTCAGGAAAATCAAGTGGATCAGAATCTACATTAGCAAATACTTTCGGCAAACCATTGGTTTCTACATCAATAAAAGCATATATATGATCTGTTGAAAATAATCCATAAAAAGGTTCTTCTGATTTTCTCGGGATTAATTTATAAATGTACTCTGGAGAATTGAAATTGTCCGAAAAACTTAGCTTCGTAGGTTGATATGTATTATAAATGATACAAAACTTGTCAATAACACGGGCGATCTTTTCACTATCAACCTTTGTTGGAGGACGAGATGGAGCATCGCCAGAAATAAATATATAATCAGACCCAGAATCTTGAGAGGACGGGGGTAGAATTGTTAAGTCGTTGTAGATAACCTCTAAACTCTTGAAGTTTATATCATTATCTTTATAAGGCATGAATACTAATCTCTCATCGAAATATGACTTATATGGTAAGTCTCCAGAAAAAAATAGGATTTGATAATTTTCACCCATACCCCAGCGGACAACCCACTCATAATTAGATGGTAAACTAATTATATTTAATATCTCTTCAACGAACTGAAAATTTCTACACCCCTTAATTAAAATTGATTTTAAATTTTGGAATCCTGTAATCGCGCCAATTCCGATCGCAGATTCCCAATCATCCTTGGAGAATTCATCAAGAGGCAGTCTTTCATCTTTCCATCTATCAATACTATACTTACAAATAAGGCTATTATAATCAACGCTATAATTGCCATGCTCCGTTATGATATCCAAGGGTTCTAAAGGAATGATGTTTAGTCCGAATTTGAAATAAAGCTTCGCGTAGTTTCTAAGGTCATCCCTTAATGTATGCCATTGAGATCCAACTTTTTTCATCTAACTAACAGGTTAAAATTTGAATACAACCCAAGATTTGAGAAAATTATATTTTAAATCTCGTATTTACAAAATAAGATTATTTTATGTGATCCTTTCCTTTATTGCTATTTTTTTTTGGTATAGACGGAATGCTTTGAACTTTAATCTGTTTGGACAGCCCTTGGCTTTCACATTCCCGTGGCCCAGAACTACGAACATTACTGGACAGGCTCCCACAAGGTTAAAAGGGATTTTGTGTCGAAGGTGTCAGAATTGAGAGCTAAGATAGAAAAATGACATGTTCGGCTCCAAAAATTTCATAAATTGCTGCATCAATCCGAATAATAATGAGAAAAATTGCCATTCTTCTTCCAGTATTATTATTGTCTTTATTTTGCTTTGGGCAAACCGCAGGCGATTATGTAAAAGAAGGGCTAGAAAAGTGTCAAAATGGCGAATATGCAATTGGTCTAGACCTACTCAACAAAGGAATTGAACTCAACCCAAATATTGCTGAGGCTTATAATTATAGGGGCATCGCCAAAAAGGAGTTAAATGATTTCCAAGGAGCCATAGCTGATTACAACAAAGCAATTGAAATTAATCCCAACTATACCAAGGCGTATATTAACAGGGGTAATGTTAAATCTAATCTTAGTGACGATAGCGGTGCCATTGCTGATTACACAAAAGCTATCGAAATAATGCCAGACTCAGATATCAGCTATTATTGTAGAGGATTGTCAAAGATTTCTTTGGATGATTTTGAAGGCGCAATTCGGGATTTTGACCAAGCCATTGAAATTAATCCCAATAACCCTGACTATACATTTAACAGGGGATATGCCAAAAGTAATAAGGAAGATTTAGTGGGCTCAATATCCGACTTTACCAAGACAATTGAGAAAGATAGCAGCAATTCAGACGCTTATGTCTTCAGGGGTATTTCGAAAAGTAAGTTGTCAGATAATGTTGGTGCAATTAATGATTTTAACAGAGCCATTGAGCTAAATCAGGGTAATCCCTATGCATATTTCTTCCGAGGATTTACAAAGAACATTGATGAGGAGTTTCAGGAGGCTATTGACGACTATAATAGAGCGTTAGAAATTTTACCAGATTATACCGATGCATATTTAAACAGAGGCATTGCGAGATACAGACTTGGTTTAATTGATGGAGCATGTGCAGATTGGCTTAAAGTAAAATCGCTTGGCAGCGATGAAGCAAATGACCGTCTTGACCAATACTGTAAGGGGTATAAATAAAAGGATACCCCCTTTCCAATCCTTTTGATGGGCTCTGTTAAAATTTTTTACCGATTGGATAGACACAGGACTTTTCACATTCCCATTGGCCCAAACCGACTATCCTCCAATGACCGTCACCAGACCCCATCCAACATGGAGATCGGGTCTCTAGGGTCAGAAATGATACCTTGACATGACCTGAGAAAAGGGGAGGTTGGGGATGGGTTGAAGATTATGGCCAGGTATTAGGGAGGAAAACAATACTCATTTGGGTTTAAGAAGATTATGTCTGCATCTGTTACGCCCTAAAGCAGTCCTACCTGGTAAACAAGAGGTTTGAAACATCTAACCTGAGTTTATTCAGAAATATGAAAAAAGTAATTACCCTCTGGCCTCAAAT
>CALBTS010000643.1 GCA_937968035.1 uncultured Methanomethylovorans sp. | reverse complement strand
AATCTCTCTGTTAGTCTCGGTAACTGGAGTGGATACCATCTGCTGGCTTATCACCGCACTCATTTGATTTTTATCGTCCATGGCCCATAAATCGCCCCCTCAATTGTGTCGATTATTATAGAGTTTGCCAGTGTCTGTGTCATTCCACTAGGCAATTCTAGATCAGTATAATAACCTGCCATGCTGAAATTACATTGAAAATTGATACCTGGGTATTCGATGATCAGATTTTGACGGGCAGTCTGACAAGCCACATTCGGATCACCAGGTGGAGGAGACATTCGAAGGCTGCCATCCATAATCAACTTCACATCGCTAGATTTCTCAATGTCGTTTGCGCCTGCCTGGTAGGTAACTACCATACATCCTTCTCCGCTTGAAAAATCACTGCCCCCAGATACAAAAGGTACCTGAACTTGATTAATCAATAATTTCGGACTTTGATCCAATGAGTATGTATGCAATGATACCGATAAGCATAGATTTATTGTGGTGGTTTGCTCATCAGAAGAGATATTTGTTATTGTAATGGTGATACCATTAGCAGATATCTCCCCGCCAGAAACTGATGAAGAAGTTTGGCCAGATTTACTGACATGGATTTTTACCCATAAATTACCACCATCTACAGGGATTATTTCCCCGGCTTCATTTATTATCGCCCAGTACACACTATAAATCCCCTCGGATTGAGGTGCGGTCAAGGGAACAGAGAGTAACATTGTCTCTCCTGGTGAAGTTTGTTGTGAGAAACTAATCTGGGGAACAGATCCTAGCGTATTTCCCTCTGGAGAAGCAATTAACACCAGATGATAATTCGTGGTCCATGGAGAAGCGCCAGTATTTTTTATCTCCCAGGTCTTTGTAAATGCCTCGCCAGGTTTCAAAATTGAATTATCTGGATAATTTTCACTAACAAAAAAGGCTTTATCTAGCGATGATGTGGATGTCATTACTGGAACCAATGTCTGAGCAGGAGATAAAACTGTGGCAGTTGTATAAGGGTGAGTGGCTCTGATCGCTGTGGAAAAAAATATCTGGGTCGTGGGTTCTTTGGTTGATTGTTGTTCTGAAACACAGCCAGTCAATAGGAAAACAACGAAAACACAAAGTAATATTCGCTTGTAAAGAATCCTTGGTTTGGTCATCATAACCTTTTCTTTTTTATAATTGGTGGAAAATAAAGAAGACTATCCGATAGAGGTAGAAACAAGTCTCCACCGGATAGTCTTTTTATCTTTTGTTATTGCAAATTTACTACTTCTTGCCAAGTTTCAGGCACTTCTTCGATCGTTGCTTGTTGGATCAATTGGAATGCCTGGTCATCACTCATACCGTCTGGTTTAGCGAGAATTTGAATATAGGCACCACCCCCGCCCTTACCTTTTTCGATGACGACAGTAAAATCAATTTGGGGTTGAGTTTCTTGAAGTCGCTTTTTAATCGCCACTAAACCAGTCTCTGTCAACAAGCCACCTTGATAATCCGCTGTGAGTTTTTCCAGCTTTAATACCGCTGTTTTGGACATCTTTTCTGTCACAGTGACAGGGAATGTAAATTGATAACATCTGGTTTGAGATTTCGCCGTATTCGGATCTTTGGCGTTAATCAATGCCACCTCGCTGTTTGAAATGACCTTTCCATCTACAATTAGGGTAGCGTAAGGGCCCCACTGTTCGAGTGATGGCAAGAAAATGCAGAGTTCAGCTTGAATGTCATTCTGATGGATTTCGACCTTCTGTAAGGCTATATTATTGTTGGCGGACAGAACACTGGAGTTTGCTTGTGCTTTCGTCAGAGAATTGAACAGAGCAAAACTCAATGCTGTTGCGAAAATTACAATTCCCAAAAAAAGAAAATGCTTTTTCATCGTAAATCTCCTTTTTTTCATATTTAGGTTAATTATTTATGCGCACACGCTGTTGGAATAGATATCGTAGTTTCCTTGGGAGGAACCTTTATATCCGCGCGTGCACACTAATCCACTCCCATCCCACATACTGTTCCAAACGTAGGTATATGTTCTAGGAGCCTCATATCTAAAAACACCTACAGTTTCAGCAGCGAGATATGTTGCAGTTGGATATAGGGTGTATGACCAATTGGAAACGCAGCCTGGTGAGTACATATTTCTGTTTTTCATCGTACCATCAGACCCCCAAGCCCAATTTGCAATAGTTGCATCGTTCCAACAAGTTGTACCTTGGGGGTCTATCCCATTACATCCTGAACCAGTACAAGTAGCAGCAAATACAGAGTTCGTTGGCAATAGGGTAAGAACCAAAACTGCCAAAATAGTCAAAGTAAGAATTGGTTGCAATTTGTGAGTTTTCATTCTTTTCTCCTTAGGTTGATTGTTTCGATTTCGGTTTTTATTTGTCATGGTCTTGGATCTAACGGTGAGTAAAAATATGGCTGCCACGTTTCGCCAGCGTTTGAAAAATCATGCTGAGCAGCAGTACTACCAGATTGATCCGTACATCGAGCCCCCCAGACCAAACCGCCATTTATCGTTTTTGAAGAGACGTTATAACCCACCCACCCTCCATGATTCGCAGAATTTCTAATAGAACCACCACACCATTCACGAGAAGCAAATGTATTCCCACCAATCCGGCTGATCGAAGACCAAGCTGTACTGTTCCCTTGAGTGAGAAAACTGTAGGAGCTGGTTGTGATATAAGAACTGGTGCTAACATTTACCCCACCAACAGTGCTACCTGGTCCGATGTGCGTATACGTTGCAGCGAAAACAGTTCCAGTAAGCAAAAAGCAGATACCCATTGCAACCATAAGGGCGTGAAATATCTTGTTTTTCATGTTATTTTCCTCCAGTTGCAATTAGATTAGTGACATCAGATGGCGCTTCAGATGCTACGCTGTATTCGAAATTATCTGTTACTGATGAAAGAACCAAAGACATATCATCCAGAACATAATAATGTTCATATTTCAACAATAATCCTGTTTGAGAGTTAAAAGTGAACTTCTCGTATTGCCCCCATACCGGCTTGTCCAATTGAATATTGATCCATTGTTTGTCTGTTGTGGAAAACTGAGTGCGGAGTTCAATCAAGGATACGGATTGATTAGCCAATATTTCCTGTTTGAAGGATAATTCAAGTGGGGAGTTACTTTCCACAAGAGTCTGAATGCTGCTCACAAGGTACAAATCGTAAGCCGGTGTATAAGGATCCTTTTTTACTTTTTGACCATCATTCCACAGGGAGGTTAATTCGCCATTCACAAATACCCCTAATGGGACCTTACCGGTTTCGGAAGAAATAAGATAATCCACCTGCTCGGTCACCTTTTGATTTCCATCAAAATGGCTCCAGAACTCTTTTCGATATTGTGATGGTAAGGGTTTGGGACTATTCAATGGTAGGAGGTCATATTGGTCAAATGTTATTGATGTCCAGCCTGGTTGCATTAGATAGGTGTTCTCCAAGTCTTTATACCGAGACAATTCCTGAAGAATTTCCTCGTCGGTAGAAGGTGATGAATCTATGACATTATCACTGACATTATTAATTGAGACGAGTTTGGAATCATTATTTTTCTCATTTTCGATATTTTGTGAAGTAAAAGAAATAAGGTCGGTAACCTTATTCGTTAAATTTCCATTTTCAATCTTGTGAGTTGTCATGGAGTATGCATCAAAACCGTTAGAGGCAATTGCTTTTCCAACTAACGTCCCGGATAAAACGGTGACGATCAACAATACTAGGAAAGCTAGCTTTTTCATGTTTGCTCCTTTTTTACAATCAATTGTCTATTTTCGAAATAGCATCTAGAATGCATATTACCAAAACCGGTGTTAAATCTTTGTAAAGTTTGTGATTTTGAGCAATTCCATTATTCTTTAAAACCCAATGTTAAAACTTTATGAAGATTTAACATTGGGGCTGGTATGATTTAGTATATAAAATCATCATCGGGAGGATAATCAATGAATAATAAGAGTAGTTTGTTATTATTACTTGGAGGACTTTTTCTCGTTTTGTTTCTCACTGCGGCAAGCCCAACAGAAATAAACAATAATGGGCAACATTGTTATGCCTTAATTGCCCCAATTGAAGAGGGAAGTAATGGTTCTTCAAGGGTAATCAAGGCAGAATGTTTTGATAATTTTGGTGATTCAATTTATGCGGCTACGAATGGTCGAGTCCAACTGAATAGCTCAACTCAACCAGAAACAGTCACTGATGAAATCTTAAATTTTAGCAGTGGAGAGGTTTCACCAAGCAGCCAAGTGGTAATTGGTATCGATTGGGATAATACTAATTTTGGAGGTAGTTCATATACATGGGTAGTGAGTGGCAGTGGATGCTCTAGCTCAACCCAATATAGTGTTTCTTCAATGCCATCAGGTTGGGACAATCGAGTCTCTTCAGCAAGAGGGTATTCAAACTGCAATTACTTCTATCATTACCAGAATACAAGCTATGGTGGAACATCGGTTGTATGCAATACCGATTGTTCTTCAATGGGCTCTCTTGATAATGCGACTTCTTCAGAGAAATGGACTTATACTCCTTAGTTAGGTAGATATATGAGACTATTAGTGGTTGAAGACGAAAAAGATGTAGCCAATGCCCTTCACATTGGATTATCACGGGATGGGTATGCTGTTGATGTTGCTGAAAATGGGAACAAAGCGCTTGAAGCCTTAGCAGTCAATGATTATGATCTGTTAGTGTTAGATTTAAATTTGCCGGATATGGATGGACTTGATATATGCCGTTTGGCACGAGAAAAACATCCACCACTATTAATTCTCATTCTTACCGCACGGGGGAAACGGAAAGATATCGTCACTGGGCTAAATAACGGTGCAGATGACTATTTAATCAAACCATTTCATTTACAAGAATTGCTTGCACGAATACGAGCCTTATTACGCCGTGATCTGCGCTCAAGAAAGCCAATTCTTAGGATTCGGGAAATTTCTCTTGATCCAGTAGAAAAAGTGGTCTGGAAGTCAGATCGCAGGATTCAGTTAACTCGAAAAGAATTTGGCATTCTGGAATATTTGATGCGGCATCCAAACGAAGTGATCAGTCAGGAAGAGCTTCTTGAGCACGTTTGGGGCACAATGACCAACGTTTTCTCAAACACAGTCCGGGTTCATATACAATCGTTGCGTGAAAAGCTCGAAGATGACAGCACAACGCCTAAGTATATCGAGACAGTCATTGGTACTGGCTACCGATTTGTCCAACTGGAATATGAATCAACAGAAGATATACCCAATAAAGAAAGCGCAAATGAGTAAACAGAAGCTAGAATCGATGAGTTTGCGTCAGCGAATTATTTGGTTAACCAGTGGAGCCGTATTTATTATTGGTTTGCTTTTGGTCATTTTTGTCAATTTGATCGCCCCTATTTTCATCACTCGCGAAGTTGGCTCTCCAGATACCCAAATACTCATAAATACAGTGGCCGCAAATGGTAATCCCATTACTGTCCTGGCTGAAACTCCAGGACCGGCTGGGTATACGCTCTGGCACGACACCGGTTTTTCAAGAGCAGATCCTTTACTTGTTGTTCGAATTTTGTCAGGGATAGGGCTAATCATTATCACAGGCATAGGTGTTTTTGCTGCAAGACTAGTCGCAAAAGAATCCCTGAAGCCAGTGACTCAGATCAGTGACACTGCTCGACAAATCAGCGTTCAGAATTTGGATCAAAGGTTGAATTATCAGGGAGAGAGTGACGAAATCAAGACACTTGCTGATTCTTTTGACCGTATGCTTCAGCGTCTACAAACAAACTTCGAGGATCAAGGCGAATTTATATCCAACCTCGCTCACGAGCTTCGCACTCCTTTGACCTCCTTACGAATGAACCTGGAAGTATTGAATTCCAGTCCCCAAGCAAAGCTTGAAGATTATCAAGATTTCTCTGCCACAGCCGAGCGCTCGATCACTCGGCTTGAACGCTTAGTGGAAGATTTGCTCTTATTGGCCAAAGCCGAAAGAGAAATCGATTGCCGTCCAATCATCTTGGGAGTGCTATTCGAAGAAATTCTCGAGGAACTAACCCCTATTGCAGAAAGAGAAAATGTAGAACTCAAAATGAGTGGAGACCTTGAGCTTGAGGTAAAAGGCGACCCCGTATTATTTAATCGCGCCGTGGCAAATTTGATCGAGAATGGAATCCATTACAATCATCCCGGCGGTTATGTTGAAATATCCGCTCGCAAAGCTGACAATCAAGTCATTATTGAGATAAAAGACAACGGTATAGGAATCTCAGAAAGCCAGCAATCTCATATATTTGAACGCTTTTATCGCGCAGAAGCAGGGACAGCGAATCAAAATGGTAAGGGATTAGGTCTTGCAATCACGGCCCATATTATTGCTCTCCACTATGGCCGGATTGAAATAAAAAGTGAGTTAGGGAAGGGTAGTATTTTTCAGATTTATCTTAAACCTGCAAACTAATTATTGCTTGCATGATCTAAAAAACCACCTAAACCTGATAGAGATTATTGAGACCTGTCCGGCATTGATAAAATCCAAAATTCCATGAAATATCAAGTCATTAGTGTAATGGAAATAATTTTCCTGATTTCATCTCAAAAGCAAGGTTAGTCAATAAGTTGATCTCTTCTAAGCTGTGGCTAGTAAGAAGAATGGTTATTCCCTTTTCATTTAGTTTCTGTAACAACTGATGAATATTCTCTATTCCTTCTGGATCCAAACCAGAACTTGGTTCATCGAGTAAAACAAGGTCAGGGTTTTCCATTATCGCAATCGCAATTCCTAATCGTTGCCTCATGCCAGTTGAATAACTCTTTATCGGTCTCTTATCATCCGGATCCAATCCAACTGACTTAATCGTATCCTTAATACTATCTTTATTAATCAAGTTACGAATCTTTGATAGCAAGAGTAAATTATCATACCCGCTATAAAGAGATAGCAAACCAGGTTCTTCGATTAATACACCTATGTTTCTTGGAAATTCAATATCCTTTCCCAAGATCTCATTAAAAATCTTAACTTCGCCCGAGGTTGGAAAGACTAATCCACTTATCACTCGCAATAGCATACTTTTTCCAGCACCATTATGACCAATAATTCCAGCGATTGACCCGACAGGGATTCTAAAATTAATATCCTCTAGAATTACCCTCCCTCTTATCTGTTTAGATAGATTTGTTACAGAAATTGCATCTTTATGGACTGTTGATTTTTGCGAAGCCATTTATTACTCCTTGGTTGTACAAAATTAGGTTGACCCCATTCAACTTTTTGAATGGAAGCGAGTGATGTCCAGCCTTTTTACAATCCAAAAACCAATAATTACGGAGACTGCAATAAGCGTCGTATTATATAAAATTGACCACAGAAAAGAAAAGTCAGGTATCGTGACATCAATGAATGTATGTCGGACTAGCATGGTTTGTGTCCCAGGAAGCCACCGAACTAACCAGGAGTGATTAATACTTATAAAGCATGAAACCAACAAAATGCCAATTATTAACAAAAAACTATAAATCGATCTTCTGCAAAATAACGAAAATGTCATTTGAAGGCAGCCTAATGCAAGCATAGAAGAAATATACAGTAGAGAGATGAGCAAAATAAGTTGCCCACCTGAAAAATCCTGGCTGTTTGGCCATAGACTGGTTAGTGTCACCGAACTGTTGTAACTATTTAGATTAATTGGATTAGCAAAACTCAATCCTAAAGTAATTGTCAGTATCAACCCTGTCACATAAATTAATGAAAAAACGAAGAGGGTAAGAACTTTACCTGACCACCATCCCCATCTAGAACCAAGGATCGGCAATAGAACAGAACCTCTTTGTGACAACTCGTCATAAGCCATATCGCCAATTAAAAAATAAAAAAGCATCTGAGGGATAAACCATACAAGAATTTCAATCAGGGATAAGCTTCCATTTCCTGGCCCACTAAAGAAAAGAAAATAGAAATCACCAACACTCTTGATGGAGGAAGTGTTGTCTGCTGCGATTTTCCAACCTTCAAGAACAAAGAACAAACCAAATAAAAAGGCGAGACGCCAGCGAGTAGATGTATGTAAATTGAAGGAAATGACCCTTATAATCGATAGTTTCTTCATCGCAAATGGGCACCTCCGAAGAAGTCTTTCCTTTTACCTAATTGCATTCCAGAAAATAACAATAGCAGTATCCAAAATGACCAGTACAGTAGGGAGAAGTAAAAAGAACTGACCGGAAGTAATTCCTGCATTTTTGCATATTGGAGGTTCAGAATCATGTGTTGTGGAAAAGAGAGACTTGTGATAGCAGGTGAAAACGAACCTTTATAGATAATTAATCCTACAAAATTCAGTGCGACACCCGCCAGAAAGCCGACTATACTGCGGCGCGAAAATGTTGATATTACCAATGTAAAAAGACCCAAACCAAACCAACCAAGATTCAATAAACTCAATAATCTTATAAAAAGTGGAAATGGAAGAGTAGCCAACATTCCTGCCGATAAATATGAGTTTTCAGGAACAAGTTGTGCCCCTAAGCTCCACTTTTCCTGAATAGAAAAACTAAAACTTGTAATTCCAAAAACAATGGCAATATTGATTGTGGCAAAGCAGATTACAGAAATTCCAAGTAATACGACTTTGCTTACCCACCACTTTTCTCTTGAACCTAACTTTAATATGAGGGTTTGACCAAATTCTGATTCAGATGTGATATCAAAGATTAAAAATAGAAATATGTTATTTAAAACGAATAGAAGATAGTTACTATTCGAAAAAACTGAAAATAAAATATCCCAAACGTTGTATGAATTACCATAAACGGTTCTTTGCAATACAAATCGATTGGTTTCATTTGATCCAATTAATAGCGCGATCAGAACAGGGATGAGCCACCTCTTGCGGATGATTTTTCCAGTTATTTGGATCCAAACGAAACGAGCCATTCGACTAATCTCAGAATATCCGTCCGTCATTGTCCCTTCTCTATTTCCGAAAATATATAATCTGTGGGGACGAAAAAGAAATGCATAATCTCAGGCTCTCACTTCTTTTGCGTGAGAACCCAGGAAAAAGCCCATTGAGCTAGCCAGGAAGATCCCTCCCAAGCTAATGCCGATGTGAATCCATGTTATTCCGATTAACCAATGTGGAACTAAAGATGATAACGGTGACCATGCGGGCTGCCTGAAAAGGGCTAATAAGTAATGCGTTATCATAAAAAGCACAAAGGGGGTGGCAAGCACAACATACCTGTTCTCAATAAACATTGAAAGGGACAATCCCAGAATTGCGTAAACCATACCAAATATACATCCCAATCCGATTAACAAAAAAATATATAAGTCAGGATTATTTTGATAAAAATATCCAAATGGCCCTAAAGCCTCTGGCGTGGATATAATTCGTAGTTCATAAGGATTTGTATTTATACCCCGTGGAAACACAATGTTCATAACCAGGAAAAATATAGTCATGGGAATTGCTATTGCAAACCCACCGGATAAGCCCGTGGAACAATATTTTGCAAAAAGATATTCCTTATATGATGATCGGCTCAATATATTTCTTAAGAATCCTGAGGTTCTATCATTCAGATAAGAATCGGAGAAAGGTAGAACTGCCAGTAATGGCCCGAGCAATCCAATTATCCCTCGTTGTGACCATATAAATGCATCATAAGAGTTATTATAAAAGAGTGGTAATTTTGACAAATACTCCGAGGTCATTGGTGGGCCAGATAAATAATCGGACAAACCTTGGCTGAGCGCCAGTAGACCGATTACAACGGCTGCTAAGAATCCATAATTTATGAATGCACGCTTCAACTCTTCTCGAAACATATATTAATCCTTAGGTTTCAAAAAAATAAAAGAAGAGCAAGTATGGACGTAATATATACATTCCCATACTTGCTCTTAATTACTTGGTCTGCTAGAAACCACAACTTCCGGGATTATCTGGGCTCCACCACCCGGTAGCTTGAACGTCAACAGGTATAAATATTGTCGTGGCGATGCGAGCGTGATATGAAGACCCTGCCGTTGAAGGGTTAAGTGTATATTCCCTTCGCTGGTCGTTACTGATAGATTGATAACCCGCGGCGACACTGCCGTTAAGAAGCTCGATCCTTGCGTTGAGTGTGTAACCTCCCCCAATTTGGTCACTACAAACCACTGCTTTATCAGAAGAACTTACTTTTGTAACGTTGCTGGTTGTGTTTGATCCACCAAGTTTAGGAATCGTCATATTGTATGTACTGAAACTTCCAGCAGCAATTGCCTTTCCGACCAACGTCACAGAGAGAACTATGACTATCAGTCCTGTTACCAGTGATCGCATTTTCATTTTTTCTCCTTTCTTGAAATCTTCCCTTGATTTATTGGACACATCAATCATGCATATTTTATCAAAACGCATGTTAAATCCTTGTAAAGTTTTCACCTTTAAAGCTTTATTTGTTCACATCCAAATCACGACTTCGCTTACCGTTATTTTTCACTATATTCGAACATGGATTCAATCAAACCCTTACAAAATTTGGATGTGAAAGAATCATGTGATAACCTGACTAGATTTCAGAATTCCTCTTAAATAATCAGCGGCATTGACTAAAGCACAGATGTTCTATAATAATAGGAGGCTTTACAGATCGGAAGAGCGTCGTGTAGGGAAAGAGTGTAGATCTCGGTGGT
>CALBTS010000642.1 GCA_937968035.1 uncultured Methanomethylovorans sp. | reverse complement strand
CTGTGTGAACCATGTCTTAAGGCAGCAAAAGAGACTGCTGATAGATTTGCCACATCCAGTTCATGCGGCACTGCTGGAAAATGTGACCTATGCGCAGCTATTGCCCAGCTGCAGCCAGCACAGATTTCCAGACCTTCTTTCTCAAAAGGACAGGAAGAAGATACTGTTATGCTCTGCAAAAAGTGCCTTGCTGCTGTGCAGGAAGCAGACAAGAACTGGCAAAAGGAAAAGGAACAAGAACATCATGACCACCACTAAGACCGGACAATAATTCTGGTCTTATTTTTTCTATTTTTTAGTTTCTTTTTTCATATTTGGCTGCCTGATTTTTAAAACATTATCACATATACACATCCGAGAAGCAGCAAGCCTGCTAATCCCATCAGGATACCTCCGAACGTGTAGTATCTGAGTGCTTCACCGGTTTCAAGTTCTGCAAGATCTCTGAATATCCAGAAGAAGGGATCGTTCACATGCGATACCAGGAAAGTGCCACATGCCATTGAAAGGAGACTGATCTCAGCCGGAAGTCCAAGCTGAGGAAAGATGGGCATTATCAGAGAAGGTACTACCAGCATCGTGACAACACGCGAACCTTGCACCGTCTGCACTGCCACAGCTACCAGGAAAGGTATCAACAGAGCAGGAAGAGCAAGATCCAGGAACATTTTACCCAAAGCTTCGCCTGCTCCTGTCATTGTAAACGTGGCTCCCAGCGCCCCTCCTCCGCAAAGATCAAGCAATACAATTCCACTACGCCTGATAGCTTTTTCTATCCATTCATGCAGCTCTTTTCCATAAGATCTTGACCACACCAGACAGAGCAGCACACCGATCAATAAAGCCACATTGGGATCTCCTATGAATGCTATCAATGGATGAGTGAAGAATGCACCTGCCAGTATCAACAGAATGGGAAGACATATAGGAATATATGCTGAGGCTCTGCTTTTTGATCCTTTACTAAGGGAGGTTGCTTCAAGGACATAGTCATGTTCCTTCATCTTTATTGACCTTGTTGCATATCTGTATCCCAATATTGATATGGGAAAGGCTATCACAAGTCCCATGAAGAAGACTTTAGCAATATCCACATGCATCTCAGTGGCAGCACTTATTACAGCAGGTGAAGGATACAGAAGACCAAAGGATGCCAGTGTACCAAGTACGAGCGAAGTTGCAGCAATTCCGGCCGGAATGTTTGATCGACGGCTCACATCCTTAGCCAGAGGAGAAAATACCACAAAGGCAAGGATGGAACACATAAAAGGTACGGCAAAGATAAATCCAAGCATGTTAAGGGCAAGCAGTGGTCTTTTAGATACTTTGATCAGGTCACTGGCAATAATGGCCATGCCCCCGTTTTTTTCCAGTACTATACCTAAGATACTGCCGGCGGTAATTATTATGGCAAACTGGGAGAATACTTTTCCCATGCCAGAGGATATGGTACTCAGCGCTTCTTCAGGTCTGCCAGCCATTATTCCTATGCACAAAGAAGCCAGTACAAGACTAAGAAAAGGATGAAGCCTTACATAAGTTGTCAGTATAAGTACGAGTATCAGTGCAAGTAAAAAGATCAGCAAAGGCTCCATATGGATTATATTTGTTTCCTTGCCCTTAAACCTTAACACACAGAAGAGACCACTTGATCACATAAGGTGGTTTAGGATTTCAATAAATATCCTCAAAACAGGGGTATGTTATAACGAAACAGATGAACAATATATTATAATATCTAAAGTCCATGTTCAATAGACAACAACAGATTGGTCCGAGTTTTCAAACCAAATATTATCAACTACAGAAACCTTTATTTTGTTAAATACGAACAAGTTTTGAAGCAACATTCTTCATTAACTTATTTATAAAGCAGGTCATGAAGCTACACGATATACGATTTTTTATGTTCATAGTTATTATATTGATGACCAGATACTTTTCAATAATGGTGAATAGCCATGATTATGAAAAACGTACCTACCATAGTTTTTATTTTTTTATCGTTAACTATCTCCCTTACAGTATGCGGTGCAAGTGGATCGATCGTATATGTCGATACGGATGGAACCGGAGATTACAACTGTGACGGGAAAAATGATCACATTGAAATAAACAAAGCGCTGGCATATATTGATGGACTTGGAGGCGGTACTGTCTACCTAAAGGGTCCAAATACATACTGGATCGATAGTACCCTGAATGTAGGTGCCGACACTGTTCTTACAGGTGACCCAACAGCTGAGATCAAATTGGTTGCAAATGCCGGTTGGGCATCACAGGTTCCACTAATAAGGGGTAACAACGGAGCCGACAATATCGTCATCACCGGATTTACTATCGACGGTAACAGCGAATCACAATCCGGGATAACCAAGGGTCAAGGATATTATAATCTGATATTGTTCCAGAACTCAGATAATATCGAGGTATCCCATATGCGTCTGGAATGGGGTACAGGCGATGGAATGAAAGTTTACAACGGAAATGGTATAAAATTCCTTTACAACGACGTGTACAAGCTCGGTCATGATGCATGCTATATGTTGTATTCCAACAACGGGGAAGTTGCATACAATACTGTGATGACACGGACGAACAGCGCATGCAGGATCACGTGGGGATCACATTTCACTGTGCATGACAATGTTTTCTACTCTGCTTTATCAGGAGGCGAATCCACAGGTCCGGCTATCGAAATAGATAAAACAAATACAGGCAGTACAGCAGTATTTGATGACATAGAGATCTACAATAATAAGATATATTCAATTAATGGAGCAGGCATCTGGATGTTTGCAGGATATCCCGACAATGTGATCAGGGCAAAGAACGTTCATATACATCACAATACTTTTACTAAAGTCGGACAGTATGCTACAAACACCGGATACAGCAACGCAGCTATCGTGATCCAGAATTTTGATAACACCATCATTGAGAACAATGTATTTGATGATGGTGGCCATGCAGCAATAAAATGGTATGTGTGGTCCGGCCACATCACACAGCAAAAAGCACAGTTCACGACCTATGTGAGGAACAATATCATAATGAACAGTGATGGAGCAAGTGGAGTTACAGGCTCAGGCGTGGGTATATGGAACACACAGCCATCCTACGCGAAGTTCATAGTTCAGAATAACAATATCTACAACAATAAGAATGGTCAAACCTATGGCTCAGGTTTCACAATGAGTGACAACCTCAATGTTGATCCACAATGTGTTGATCCAACCAATTCACAACTCAGTTCACGTGACTACCATCTTAAGAGCGAGGCAGGCCGTTATTCAAATGGCAAGTGGGTAACAGACTCAATATCGAGCCTACTGATAGATGAAGGTAATTCCAAATGTGCTTGCAGCAGCGAACCCTCTCCGAATGGCGGAGTAATAAACATTGGCCGATATGGTAACACTGCCGAAGCTTCCAAGAGTGGTTCATCATTGTCACCGATCTCAAATCAATATGAAGATTCACAAACCAATTATGATAACAGGTTACGTGAGGCAGCTCCTACCACTGTTCTTTCCGATTCCACCTATATTGACATTGGAAGGAGCAGTAGTAGTTACAGAGATGTTATGTGGTTCGATCTAAGTGAGTACAATACAACGGACACAATATCCGAGGCAATGCTTTCACTCTACTGGTATTATCCTTCAGCCAGCACCCGGAGTTCTGACACTGTGGTGGATATCTACAGGCCGGCTTTGGCATGGGATCCCGAGTATGTGACGTGGACTTCCCGGGATTCTGGTATCCCATGGAACACAGCAGGAGGAGACTGGTATGACAAGAACGGCATATCTCAGGGCAATACTCCATACGCATCTCTTACATTCCCTGCCAGCACGGTACCTGGAAACAAGTACTATGAGTTCGATGTTACGGAACTTGTGCAGGAATATGTGAGCGGTGAACATGCTAATACCGGTTTCTTCCTCAAGGCCAGGACAGAGAGCGGGAATTACATTGCATTCTACAGCTCAGAGTGGTCCAATGCTGATCAGAGACCGAAACTGACCGTATCTGCCAGACCGTTCATTGCAGATGAATTGCCGGTTGCAGATGCAGGTTCTGATATGACCGCACTCACTGGTTCAGCTGTTAGTTTCGATGCAAGTGCTTCTGCCGATGATAACGGCATAGTTTCCTACTCATGGGACTTTGATGCATCAAATGGCATAACTTCTGAAGCCACAGGTGTAACAGCCACTCAAACGTATTCCATTGCGGGTAATTACACTGTGACCCTAACTGTCACTGACACCAGTGGTCAGACAGCCACAGATACATTGACGGTGGTTGTCAGTGCTGCGCCAGTTACAAATATTGTCCTTGGTCAGATCACTTATGACAACAGGTTACGTGAGTTATCACCGACCACTGTTCTTTCCGACTCCCCCTATCTTGATGTCGGAAGGGTCACAAGCAGTTGCAGGGACCTCATGTGGTTCGATCTAAGTGCATACAATACAACGGACACAATATCCGAGGCAATGCTTTCACTCTACTGGTATTATCCTTCAGCCAGCACCCGGAGTTCTGACACTGTGGTGGATATCTACAGGCCGGCTTTGGCATGGGATCCCGAGTATGTGACGTGGACTTCCCGGGATTCTGGTATCCCATGGAACACAGCAGGAGGAGACTGGTATGACAAGAACGGCATATCTCAGGGCAATACTCCATACGCATCTCTTACATTCCCTGCCAGCACGGTACCTGGAAACAAGTACTATGAGTTCGATGTTACGGAACTTGTGCAGGAATATGTGAGCGGTGAACATGCTAATACCGGTTTCTTCCTCAAGGCCAGGACAGAGAGCGGGAATTACATTGCATTCTACAGCTCAGAGTGGTCCAATGCTGATCAGAGACCGAAACTGACCGTATCTGCCAGACCGTTCATTGCAGATGAATTGCCGGTTGCAGATGCAGGTTCTGATATGACCGCACTCACTGGTTCAGCTGTTAGTTTCGATGCAAGTGCTTCTGCCGATGATAACGGCATAGTTTCCTACTCATGGGACTTTGATGCATCAAATGGCATAACTTCTGAAGCCACAGGTGTAACAGCCACTCAAACGTATTCCATTGCGGGTAATTACACTGTGACCCTAACTGTCACTGACACCAGTGGTCAGACAGCCACAGATACATTGACGGTGGTTGTCAGTGCTGCGCCAGTTACAAATATTGTCCTTGGTCAGATCACTTATGACAACAGGTTACGTGAGTTATCACCGACCACTGTTCTTTCCGACTCCCCCTATCTTGATGTCGGAAGGGTCACAAGCAGTTGCAGGGACCTCATGTGGTTCGATCTAAGTGCATACAATACAACGGACACAATATCCGAGGCAATGCTTTCACTCTACTGGTATTATCCTTCAGCCAGCACCCGTACCTCTGACACTGTGGTGGAGATATACAGGCCGGCTTTGGAATGGGATCCCGAGCATGTGACATGGACTTCCCGTGCCTCTGGTACCCCATGGAATACAGCAGGAGGAGACTGGTATGACAAGAACGGAGTTGTCCAGGGCAGTACTCCATACGCATCTCTTACATTCCCCGCCAGCACGGTACCTGGTAACAAATACTATGAGTTCGATGTTACGGAACTCGTGCAGGAATATGTGAGCGGTGACCATGTCAACACCGGTTTCTTCCTCAAGGCCAGGACAGAGAGTGGCAATTACATTGCATTCTACAGCTCAGAGTGGTCCAATGCTGATCAGAGACCGAAACTGACCGTATCTGCCAGACCGTTCATTGCAGATGAATTGCCGGTTGCAGATGCAGGTTCTGATATGACCGCACTCACTGGTTCAGCTGTTAGTTTCGATGCAAGTGCTTCTGCCGATGATAACGGCATAGTTTCCTACTCATGGGACTTTGATGCATCAAATGGCATAACTTCTGAAGCCACAGGTGTAACAGCCACTCAAACGTATTCCATTGCGGGTAATTACACTGTGACCCTAACTGTCACTGACACCAGTGGTCAGACAGCCACAGATACGTTGACGGTGGTTGTCACAAAACCAGTGATCACTGTCGAATATTCCGCTACCTATGACAACAGGTTACGTGAGTCTTTACCGAGTACAGTTCTTTACGATTCCACCTATCTTGACATCGGGAAAAGTACTAGTGCTTGCAGGGATGTGCTGATGTTCGATCTTAGCGGGTACGATACAACGGATACAATATCCGAGGCGAAGCTTTCATTGTACTGGTATTATCCCGCAGCCACTACCCGGAATTCTGACACTGTGGTGGAGATATACAGGCCACAGGAATGGGATCCGAAGTATGTTAGCTGGAATGACCGTGCATCTGGCACCCCATGGAGCACAGCCGGAGGAAACTGGTATGATAAGAACGGCATATCTCAGGGCAGCAGCCCATACGCATCTCTTACATTCCCAGCCAGCACAGTGCCTGGAAACAAATACTACGAATTTGACGTGACCGAACTTGTGCAGGAATATGTAAGTGGTGAATATGGCAATACCGGTTTCTTCCTCAAGTCCAGGACAGAGAGCGGTAATTACATTGCCTTCTACAGTTCGGATTGGTCCAATGCTGATCAGAGACCAAAACTGACTGTGACCAGCTGCTGAGGATGAAAGCGATTGAGAGCGAATATGATTTCGCTCTACTCATATTTTTAAGTTTAATAAAAAGTGTTTTCAAGGGATCGCATTGTGGAGATGGAAATAAAAATGACCCCTCTGCATGAGGTTTTTTAATTTCTTTTTAAGGGAGGATACTTTTTTGATGCTAAAAAGAAACAGAGGAGAAGATCTTATCAAAAAAAAATCTTCAAAAAAGTTTTATCAATCCTGAATGTAAAGTACATACAAACATGAGTTTTCCCGCATTTCCATAAAACCCTGTGTTTCGGAAATGCCGGCCTTTTCCAGCAATACCTTCTTCCAGGATTCGGGAGGCAATGCGATCTTGCCTGTATATGCTTTTGCAGCTATCTGGGCGTACTGTAAGGGTTTACCGCCTATTTTGATCCTCTTTGCTACCTCGTTACGGTATGTCTGGTGCATCATGCAAGCACTGTGTGCAGCAGAAGGCTGTATAGTATGGTTGTAGTGATCAGTAGCTTCCATATGCACTGGATTGAAATTACCAAGACGTTTGATATATTCTCTTATGGCCTTTGAAAAAGGACACACATTTGTAACAAAGCCATTGCTGCTGATCTGTTTTATATTCTCAAAGGATGAAAGTACTGATTCCCCATTGACCACCGCATTAGTGAAGTCTTCCCAGGTATCGTATTCTTCCTCTGGCACAGATTTTGCAAGAGATTTTGCCTGTCCCACTATATAGTTAGTGAAACCTTCAACACCCTGTTTATCAGAGATATCCTCAAAGAAGAGGAAAACAGATACATCAACAAAAGGATTAGAGGCTATTGTTTCTGCCATGTACTTCACCTTACTCCGCTATTTCCTCACCTGCAGATTTACCTTTCACGATCAATGCAAAGACACAGGAAGCACTTCTAAGGATGCTTTTTATATGCCTATCGTCAACATTGATCCTGGCAAGATTTTCTTGCAACATCTTTACTTCTCCCATACGTCCTTTGTTTGCAAGGTGCAAGCATTCAAGAGGTTGCTTTGCAACGGTAATATTGTTGGCAGCAACTTCCCTGAATCGCTGGTGAGTTATACAATAATTCGAAACCGCTGAGTCACGGATGCGATTATTATAGCTATCGGCAACATCTTCATCAGAGTCAGGGATTGGCCCGATCTTCTGGATGAACCTGATCATTGTAGGGGCCATCGGGCATGTTTTTAATGCATACACATATCCTATCACATCTCCGTCCTTATCTGTGATCGCAAGATCTGTAAGTACATTTACTTCACCCTCAATGGTGAGGGAAGTTCTGCCTTCTTTCATTGCTACGTTGAAAGCCGGCCAGCCCACATATGCTTCTTTTCCCATTCTTTCTGCGTAACTCTCTCCGACCCGAAGCCAGTATTCTACTACACCCTCGGTGCCGGCCTTGCTAACCATGTCGTCAACAAGTGAATATAATGCTATATCCATCATGATCAATGTTCTCCATTCATAATTCCCGAAGCTCTACAGTTATATTATATTTTGTTGTCACAGATGCGTTCGCAATATTCTATAAGCTTATTATTATTTTTATGAATATATATTTTATGGGTGATGTGTTTACGATATACGCTTCCATTTGAATTGCGGAGCATCTG
The DNA here is from genome assembly GCA_937968035.1 of uncultured Methanomethylovorans sp. Taxonomy (GTDB): domain Archaea; phylum Halobacteriota; class Methanosarcinia; order Methanosarcinales; family Methanosarcinaceae; genus Methanomethylovorans. The sequence continues at coordinate 2,408 of CALBTS010000642.1, read as the reverse complement.
GGTACAGTTTCTCTGTTGTAAAGTTATCTTGTTCGATCAACGCAAGTGCCTCTTTCACCGAAGATACTTCCAGTTTGAAGTTCTCTTCTCCAGAAAGATTGTATTCAAGGAATAAGGTGCATTCGTCTGACCAGAACAGCGTTACATCTTCTGTATCATTCTTTGCATTGTCTGAATTCGGAGCGACACATGACCAGGATGCAACTTTCAAAGGATATTTGACCTCAATCCTATCGGTTTGTGATTTATGCTTGTGTTGCCTGTTGCCATCTTCCGTTTTGTGGATCTTCTTCATTAACAACGGCCAGGGTTGTAGCTCTATATTTTTAGAATGTTGAAAATGGCGGATCCATTTGTTTTCCATCTCGACCCACCTTATTGCCCATTCAGCAACTTTTCAATTAGAATGAACAAGGAACTTAAAGAGTCCTTGTCAAGAAAAACGAACATATCGCCATAAAGAGTAGAATTACCTTGAGGACTGGATAAAACTTGTACCTGGAACATCGTTTCTATGTTGAGTATATCAGTAGACCCTCCGCTTAGCCTGGCTGCGATCTCAGCGAACAGCTTTTGCGCATCTCCTATCACTATTTCAGGAGTTGATTGGAGCACTTTTGCTCCCAGGAGATCATATATGTTCTTAAGATAGGATCCTGCCAGGATATTGCCTATTTCATTGAGGGCAGACTCATACATTCCGGGATCTTCTTCCAGTGTGTTTTTGCTCACCAGAAGGGAACTAAGGGTAACAGCACTGTTTGAATCAAAAAGCACCATCATGATGCCATTAAGATCTCCTGCAAGGTCCATCATTATAGCCGCCAGGGTTATAGATGACGGCATCATTGACGACATTGATGCGATGTCTATAACCTGTGAATTTGACAGGTTCAGCTGAACCTTGCAATTCAAAAGCTGCGAGAGAGCTGTTGTGGCATTGCCCATACCAATGCTCCCTATCTCTCTCAGGGCATCTGAATGAAAACCTGAAAGCTGCATCATAAGATAAGTTCCTCGGTCAAGCCTTATTTCCCAGTTTCATTCTCAAGGAAGAAACGCTTGCCTGCATAAAAGCGAACGAATTCTTCTTTGCCACCTTTTACTATCTTGATACTATCCTCTGACTCCTCTCCAATGTTCACAAATAGTCCTTCGAACTTGCCAATAACTTCTTTTTGGTGTGCAAGGCTATTGATCATGCCAACCAGTAAGATCCCTTTGGATGCAAAATCCTCTACCATTCTTGATACAAAGGTATAGGTAAGATCCTCCCCTTTTGTCAGTAGCATATGAGAGAGTGGTTCAAATATAAGGGCGCAGCCTGCAGGAAGTTTGCTCGTTAGATCAAAGAAACTACCAAGCTCGCTCATTGGCAACATGATCACGCCATCTTTTTCCACCAGTTTTTCCTCAATACCGGATAGTTCAATGAATTTCATGGCTCCTATATCCACTAGTTCCCCCAGCCTGTCCTTATATATAGAAGTACGAGGCTCGGTGGAAACCAGTACTACATTCATTGTTTCCCCGTAAAAGCGGAGGCACATTTCTATTACCGAATCTTCGTACCGGGTTTTGGGAGTATACTCGATCAATGTTGACCATTGTAACAGCCTGGCAATGTTCTCATCATCAATCGGGTCATACTCAGATGTCTTTTGCTCGGCTTTTCTGAATACCATTCCCTCTATGAGAAAATCACCCAGGTTCTGGCGGGGAATGGTCTTAAAAGCCCGGAACATCAAAAAGCCAGCTGCTGCAAATATACTTGTGTATACAGCACTCCAGAAACTAAGGAACAATAATATGGTCTCAACTACGTTCTGATTTGGATTACCAACTGCCAGAGCAGGGAAGATTGAGGTAGTGATGAGGAATATTGCTGTCAGGGCAAGAAGAAGCCAAGCAACAGAGCCTCTTCTTGTGTCTTCATATACCTTTATCCAGAAATAAATAGCAGCCATTCCTCCCAAAAGGGAGATAGATATGAATACAATATGCGATATTGTAAGGTCTGAACTAAGCATTCTTACCTCCACAGGAATATATCTCTTTTAGTAAATATAATACTTTTACCATCAAATTACATTCTCTCCCTTGATTGCACTTTTAATGTAATATACTCCTGTATCCGTGTCCAGCACTACAGTGCGTCCATAATTTTTTCCCACGTCTTCCGATATTATAGGTACCTTCATTTCTGAGAGCACAATTTTTGTAGCCTGTATATTTCGTTCACCAATGTTCAGGTTGGCATCGCTGTTAAAAGAGAACATCTTTGCTCCACCAGCTATTTTAGCTACCAGTCTTCTGCGCACTGCCCCGATACGTATCATTTCTTCAACGAGGCAAGGTATGCCGCTATCTGCAAATTTGGCACAGTTATCTGTAAAACGTGCATTTTC
>CALBTS010000641.1 GCA_937968035.1 uncultured Methanomethylovorans sp. | reverse complement strand
CTAGTATCTGTAGATAACTCTTGAAGTGAAGTTTTTCTTTGACTAAAGAAATATTTTTTAAGTAGTAGGAATTCTTCCCTATTTAGCTTTTTCGTTATAAGATCAACCGCTTTGGCAATATTTTCAAAATTGACATCTAATGGCTCTTCATTCTTTATATCCTCGATGTTATTTGATTTCTCAAAAAGTGTATATAAAGTTTTAATTAAAAACTGTTCATCAATTGGCTCATTTACAAGAGAGAAGATGTCCCCTAAAGCTAATCTAATGAGAGGTTTTATCTGTTTAATATCATTTTTAATAGTAATACCAGGTAATTTATTTACTAATTCTTCAACTATTCCAATTCTGGATTCAGCAACACTTGTTATACTGGTTGTATACCAATAATTTTTATTATTAATTTCTTTGGAACGATAATCCTCATAAAGGATCTGCAAACCAATCCTTTGTACTGATTCAAATGATATACTTCTTTTAGTTTGTCTTTCTCGAATCTTTTTAGCTACAAAACTGACTATTATTTTCTGGAAGTAATATTCAACATAAGGATCAGGTATTTTATTTACAAATTCCAGTTTTTTGTTCTCTATCAGATATTGTATAAACTGATGGAAAAATGATACATAATCTTCTTTGCTCCAATTATGATCTTCAGTATTACTTTCATCCACAATAATGGTTGGCCACTTATATTTAATGATCATATAAATATTCAGGTTTAAAAGGGCCCAATAACCTTTCAGAGAAAGCTGACCAGCAGCAAGCTCCCTTATGTATTGCTGATTATTCATCCCTTACAAATTTTAATTTGCCACAAGAAGTCCTTTTTTTGATCTTCAGATAAATCCTGAATCCCATCCCAACCTCTCTTTAACTTTAATAAACTGCTCATCGAATAAGGCATAGATAGTTTTATAAGAAAGTAGGATAGCTTCCCATTACTAGCAAGATCGACTTTAAACACACAACTACCTTTATTGTAATCTACCGAGGTTCCAGGAACAAGTTGAACTGACACGTTATCACTTTTCATGTATTCAACCACTGCAGGGTGACATTCAGATTGAGCAACATTTTTTGCAAAACCTGTTGTCCAAATACAATTTGGCGCTTTCCAGATAGACCCGAAATCAGGTTTATAAATACTTCTTAAAACTTCAAGATAATCCATACCCTAAGTAAACTCTTTCTATACTTTTAACATGATAATTAATTTATAACCAGCAAGTAAAAGTTGTTCATTTTTAAGTTTGTTATATAAGAAAGGTATTTATTATTAATCTGTATTCCAAATATTTTAAATTACAATTTGTCTGAGAATTAAGCATTCAATAACAGGATTGTAGGATTTCATCTTCAAGTTTTTGGATGAAAGTAACAAATCAAAGGCCAACAAATAACACTTATCCATCTTTATCAAGCAACCTATATTTCAACAGCTATTAAATATTGTGCAATCGCGTGATATTGTGCATAGTCAGTGATCCAGCAAGCTCACATAAAGGCATTAAAAATTCAAATAAAATCATCAGGACCAAATATGTAATATGTCTATTTTTAATTTAATATATTAATTATTGACATGTAGATAATTAACTTAATATTGATAATCAGAAGTATAGAGAATGGCTTATTTATTGAACATCAAGGTGTAAACTCCTTTCTTATGGACTTTTTCGAAAAGAATTATCGAACCATTAAAACCAGAGGGATTACCCTTACAAAAGAACAGATGGAAGTGTTCAGGATAAAGAGAGTTTTCAACTCGGTTGGAGATCCTCAGTACTTGAATGATTATGATGCTGACCAAATACTCAATAATCATATTGAATCAGGTAATTTTTGTCTTTTAGAGGTAGCTCGTACCGAAAGGCTTTATATAATAAGTGTTATTGTCTTTGAAGACATCTGGAGCCGAAATGTATTTGCTCTTAAGAACTTTGAATATTATGAGGGCTTCCCGGATCTAATAACCCTCTATAATTGATTGAATTAAGGATAGATTCCATAAAGAATATATCAAAGATTGGAATATGAAATTGATTAAGTTAAATTTGTGAGACCGGATCCTCATGATGCATTTAAGGAATTTACCATCTGGGGCATTGTTCTCGAACATATTTTACTATTAGTCAAATAATGCAGAATTACTACTTTAACCAGTTCCTCTTCTCAGAAGCATACCTTCAGGAAATTACCCAATTAGAAATTGATTCTAAACTGGAATCAAGTTTAAAAAGCGTAACTGAATATTATGAATATGCTCATAGAGAAGCAATTAGCCATTGGAATGAAAGTTATGTGCACAGGATTCTTCGAGCACTGGAATTCAGTGTTGAATCTCAAAATGATAACCTGGCAATCCTGAAGGAACATGGAGGAGACAATGCTCCATTAAGTGTTTGCTATTCAGTCTTACCTGATGAGGATCTTGACTCAACACTTATGGGTAGCAACTACGCATATGAGATAGTATCAGCGCTTAAAGAACTTGATCTTAATTGGGGAATCCTTACAAACGGCTTAAAATGGAGGATTTATCATAGAGATGAACCAACTCCATTTGAAAATTATCTCGAAATCAACCTGGAAAAGATTATCCATGACAACGACATACAGGCATTTCAATTGGTCTTTTTCTTTTTTAAGGTTCAAAACTTCGTAGTAAACGAGGTTAAATGCCGGTTCGATATATTCAAGAAGGAGTCCATTGATAAGATTGCTTACATCGAAGATGAACTTATTAATAGTCTTAAACAGAGAGAAGAGGGTGGAGAAGGCATACTCTCTGACATTTGCTATGGGTATGTAAGATATCTATCTCATAATGCTGGTACAGACTTCTTTGAAGACGATCTTCGAAAAACAATATACGGAGGTGCTCTTCTGTACATGTTCCGATTACTTTTTATTTTTTATGCTGAAGCAAGAGGATTGCTTAGTGATGATGAAATTAGGGAACTTAATGATTTACTAAACAAGATAAACCGTGATTTTAATAACCAGAAGTTCGAGGATGACAAATATGAACTGTGGTTGGGATTCAGGAGAATATTTGGACAGATTGATAACACATATAATGGAGGTCTTTTTAACCGTGACGAAAACAATTTTACTCGATTTATCGAAGAAACAAGAATCGCTGATAGCTTCCTTAGCTCTGCAATATATAACCTGACTCACTTCGAGGATAAGGATAAAACGGTTAAGCCAATTTCATTTCGCGACTTGAACGTTCGTCACCTGGGAACGATGTATGAAGGATTGTTAGAGCATAATCTCTTTATAGCTGAAGAAGATACGGAGGTTAGGATAACTAAGAAACAAATTGAGTTTATACCTGAGTCAAAGGGTGGAAAACTTATAGAAGGAAAATATATTCACAAAGGACAGGTTTTCTTTGGAACTGATAAGGGACAGCGAAAAGCATCAGGCTCCTATTATACTCCCGAATATATAGTGGAGTACATCGTTACCAATACGGTAGATGAAAAACTCAAAGAACTTGAAAACTCTTTTGATGATAAAATAAAAGATTTAAAAAAAGATTTGGATGTTGCATTGAACGACTCGGAAAGATTAAACATACAACAATTGATAACCAAAGATCTAGAAAAATTCATCAAATCTGAAATACTAAATCTGAGTGTCCTTGATCCAGCTATGGGGAGTGGTCATTTTTTAGTAAATGCAACCAATCATATATCGAATTTTATCACAATTTTTCTGAATAAATATTGTATTAAATCTGAGATTGATACAGGAACAAATTATTGGAGAAGAAGAGTAGTAGAAAACTGTATTTATGGGGTAGACTTAAATATACTAGCTGTTGAACTAGCGAAATTAAGTCTTTGGATTTTATCTATGGCAAAAGATAAACCCCTTTCTTTTATTAATCATACTTTAAAAGTGGGAAATTCCTTAATCGGAACCAGATTAGAGATGCTTGGAAGGTACCCTTTTTTACCTGAAGAAAAGGGTAAAGATTTGTTTACATGTGACGAAGATTTTAAAGCTGCTTTAAGTACTGTATTTTTTGAATATGAAAAAATAAAAAATACTGATTCTGATAATCGTAATGATATCCAAGAAAAGAAACATAACCTTGAAAATACAGAAAATTGTTTAAATAATTATAAATCTCTATGTGACCTTCATACAAGTTTATTCATTAATAATAAAATTTCTGAAGATGATTACAATAGTATTTTTAAGGCAAAGAAGCATAATATAAAACTTGATCATAATTACTATTTCAATTGGGATCTTGAATATCCCTCAATATTGTTAAACAAAACAGGGTTTGATATTATTTTAGGGAATCCACCGTATGTAATTGTAAATAATCATGAACCTTACGGTAGTCAAATCAAGAAAGTGATCTCAACCGGTAATCTATTCACTTACTTTTCCGAAGTTGCTATAAATTTATTATCCAATAATGGATATCATTCATTCATTGTTCCATTAGCAGGTTTTTCAATGGAAGAAATGATTCCGTATCAAAATTTATTATTGGGTAACTCATCTAAACTTGTTTGCACAAATTTTTCATGGAGGCCTGCGAAAGTTTTTGATAACGCTAACTTACCTGTTACGATATTTTCGTTAAAAAAAGCAACATCATTTGATACACAATCTATTTTTACTTCAAATTACCTTAGATGGCACACTGGTGAAGAAGATGCTCTAATTAAAAACTTGACATATGTTGAATCTTCGAGGTTTTTTAATCTTTTCCCAGGATATTTTCCGAAAATTGGCCAAAAAATTGAAATTGAAATCTTAAATAAGATATTAAAGATTAATCCCTTGGGAACTCATTTATTACAAAAGAACTCTATACCTAAGAAACAAATAACAGAGTTTAAAAATCGTAGATTTTTTTATAGAAGTAAAGGTGGATTATATTATAAGATCTTTACAGACTTCTCATGTGGCAGTACAAATGAGATAGAGTTATTCACAAAAGAAGTAGAGCATTTATATCAAACAGTCGCAATTTTAAATAGTAATATGTTCTTTTGGTTTTATGACCTTTTTTCAAGCAACAGAGTATTGAGTTATAGCAACATTTCTTCTTTCCCATTTGATTTTGAAACATGTCCGATTGATTTACTTAACAGCCTGAAAAATGAAAGTGAATTATTAATGAATGGTTTTAAAAAGAATGCAAAAGAACAAACCAGACACTATTCGGGGTATGGAAATAAAATATGTTATACCATATATGCAAGAAAAAGTAAGAATATCATTGATCAAATTGATAAGATCCTGGGTAAATATTACGGACTTTCAAATCAAGAAGTAGATTTCTTGATTAATTATGCCTTAGAATATAGAAATGATGAAGATGAAGTGTGATAATATTATGTGGTATGATTAAGCTTGAGTTAACCAATGGTTATCGAATACACTTCGAAGAGGTCTCGAGGATATTGGGATTTTTAAAAACCCAACCTAGTAGAAATATTGTCCCAAGATCAGAAATTATTCAGTCTCTAGGGATGTTTATAAGGCAATACGAATCCCTTAGCTCCATTATGGTAGCATGTGGCTTGATCAAACCAGCTACATTTGTCTTAACTGATTTAGGTAAAACAATTGCTAATAAAGATCTATTCTTTGAAAAAATTGATACTATTTGGCTTCTTCACTATATGGCGTCCTCGAATCCTAAATGGATTGTTTGGCACAGACTGATAACACAAATATTCCCAAATAATGATTTAATAAATGCAGATGTTTCAAGAAAATATTTTGATGATCTTTCAAACACATATTCTGCAAGATCTCTTGAAAAGAAAGTCCCAAAAGAAATTAATGCTATACTTTATGCATATTCAGAAACTCATTTTCTTAAACTGAATTTCATATCAAAAA
>CALBTS010000640.1 GCA_937968035.1 uncultured Methanomethylovorans sp. | reverse complement strand
GTCAGAGCCGACGTACTTACGGACAGATTGCAGCATCCTCTTGCCACAGGTAATTGGGTGGGAGGTCGAACTGGTGTATCCCAGCTTTTGGACAGAACTGATTATATTTCTACTCTTTCACATCTAAGACGTGTGATATCTCCTCTTTCAAGAGCTCAACCTCACTTCGAGGCTCGTGACCTGCACCCCACACAATGGGGAAGATTATGTCCATCTGAAACCCCTGAAGGACCAAACTGTGGACTTGTCAAGAACTTTGCACAGATGGTAGAACTATCTACTGGCGTCGATGACAAAAGTGTCCTTAAGAAAATACTTCTCGACCTGGATGTGAAGCCGAACATTCCGCAACACCGCCTGGAAAAACTGGTGGAATACGACGCAGAGCTTGAAGAGTACACTGATGAATTTGACACAATTCCACATGAGGAAGAAAAGCCTGATCTAGGATATGTCGACTATTCAGATATGGACGATGGTATGGGAGGCTTTGCAGATGACTGAAGCAAAAGTGTTTTTGGACGGGGAACTTATCGGTACCCACAGCAATCCACAGGACCTTGTGGAAAACATTCGCAAACAAAGGAGAAGTGGAGTAATATCCAGACAGGTCAACGTTACCCTAAATGAGGACATCCACGAAGTGATCATAAACTCCGATATAGGGAGAGCCAGGAGACCATTAATAGTAGTTGAAGATGGAAAGTCTTTACTGACCGAGGACCGCAAGGAAACTCTGAAGAAAGGCGAGATGACCTATGATGACCTGTTAAAGGACGGGATCATTGAATATCTGGACGCTGAAGAAGAAGAGAATGCATTTATTGCCCTTACAGAGCCTGAGATCGTTCCAAAGAACACACATCTTGAGATAGACCCAAGCCTCATGCTTGGGATCTGTACTGGCATGGTGCCTTATCCCGAACATAACGCTTCCCCCCGTAATACCATGGGTGCAGCCATGGTAAAGCAGTGTATAGGTGTATCGACATCTAACACAAAGCTTAGACCCGATACACGTGCACACGTACTACACTACCCTCAGAAAGCCCTTGTAAGGACCATGACCTGTGAGAACATTGCATTTGATGAAAGACCTGCCGGGCAGAACTTCGTGGTGGCGGTAATGTCATTTGAAGGCCATAATATTGAAGATGCCCTGGTATTCAATAAAGGCTCTATAGAAAGAGGTCTTGGAAGAAGCCATTTCATCAGGACGTTCGAAGGTGAGGAAAGGAGATACCCAGGCGGCCAGGAAGACAAGTTCGAGATACCTGATTCCGAATATAGAGGAGCTCGCAGTCCTGAGGCATATTCTAATCTTGATGTGGACGGTCTTGTAAACCCTGAAACTTTGGTAGGACCAAATGATGTCCTGATAGGTAAGACCAGTCCTCCCCGTTTCCTTGAGGAACAGTCTGATTTCGGTATCACTGTAGAGCAGCGCAGGGAAAGCGCAATAACTATGCGTTCTAATGAAAAGGGTATCGTTGATACCGTAATTCTCACAGAATCAATAAATGGTACCCGCCTTGCAAAAGTAAAGATAAGGGATCAGAGAATACCTGAGATCGGCGACAAGTTCGCATCCAGGCATGGACAGAAGGGAGTTATCGGCCTTATAGTACCATACCAGGACATGCCTTTTACAGAGAACGGCATGGTTCCAGACCTTGTCATAAACCCACATGCTATCCCCTCTCGTATGACAGTGGGACATGTGCTTGAAATGATCGGAGGCAAAGTAGGCAGCATGGAAGGCAGGCGTATCGATGCAACTGTCTTCGCAGGAGAGAACGAAGAGGATCTGCGTGCGGGTCTTAAAAGACAGGGATTTGCGCACACCGGTAAAGAAGTGTTTTTCGATGGTGTCACAGGAAAGAGAATACCTGCGGATGTGTTCGTAGGTGTCATCCTTTACCAGAAGCTGCACCACATGGTCGCCTCCAAGATGCACGCCAGGTCACGCGGACCTGTACAGGTGCTTACCCGCCAGCCAACAGAAGGCAGGGCAAGAGAAGGAGGTCTGAGGTTCGGAGAAATGGAGCGTGACGTCCTTATCGGACACGGGGCTGCCATGACACTGAAGGAAAGACTGCTTGATGAATCCGACAAGGTCGTCGAACTTGTCTGCGGACACTGCGGCATGATAGCTACCTTTGACCGCAAGAGGAACATAAGATATTGCGCAAGCTGCGGCGCCGAAACCGATATTCATCCGGTAGAAATGAGCTATGCCTTCAAGCTGTTACTTGACGAGATCAAGTCGCTGGGAGTTGCACCGAGACTAAAATTGGACGATGCTGTGTGAAGGTGATAGAAAATGGATACAATACCTTCCATCCCTAAAAGAATATCTGCAATACAATTTGGCCTGATATCTCCGAGAGAGGTCAGGAAAATGAGCGTTACAAACATCATTACTGCAGATACCTATGATGATGACGGTTACCCTATAGATATGGGATTAATGGATCTCAGACTTGGGGTCATAGATCCCGGACTCAAGTGTAAGACTTGTGGAAGCAGAGCTGGAGAGTGTCCCGGACATTTCGGGCATATAGAACTGGTTGCACCTGTAGTTCATGTTGGTTTCAACAAGACCATCCGTAAGACCTTGCGTTCCATATGTCGCAATTGCAGTGCTCTTTTGCTGGAACCTCCGAAGAAAAAGGATTTCCTTTCCCAGATCAATAAACTTCACGAAATGGGACATCTTCCCGATCCTGCGATCAATGAGGTTTTCAAAGAAGCAAGAAAGACAAAGGTCTGTCCTTACTGCGGCGCCGAGCAGCTGGAGATCAAGTTCGAAAAGCCAACCGAATATATAGAGGACGGACACAAGCTCACACCTACTGAAATAAGGGACAGGTTCGAGAACATATCCGACGATGATGTAAAAGTACTTGGAATGGATCCTGCAAGTGCCAGGCCGGAGTGGATGATCCTTACAGTATTACCCGTGCCGCCTGTAACGGTCAGACCGTCCATCACACTTGAGTCCGGCCAGCGCAGTGAAGATGACCTGACTCACAAACTTGTGGATATCATACGTATAAACCAGCGTTTCCAGGAGAACAGGGATGCAGGAGCTCCACAACTGATCATAGAAGACCTATGGGAATTGTTACAGTACCATGTGACCACTTTCTTTGACAATGAAGTATCGGGTGTGCCACCGGCAAGACACAGGTCCGGAAGACCTCTGAAGACGCTTACTCAGCGTCTGAAAGGAAAAGAAGGGCGTTTCAGAGGAAGCCTGTCAGGTAAACGTGTTAACTTCTCCGCCCGTACTGTAGTGTCCCCTGACCCCAACCTTAGTATCAACGAAGTTGGAGTACCTGAAGCCATAGCTATCCAGATGACCATACCTGAAAGGGTCATAGACAGAAATACAGAGTTGTTGAGGATGTATATTCTCAGGGGAAGCGATGTGCATCCTGGAGCTAATTACGTTATCCGCCCTGATGGAAGACGTATAAAGATCACAGAGAACAACAAGGAAGAGCTGGCTGAGAAGATCGAGAGGGGATGGGTCGTTGAGAGACAATTGATGGATGGAGACACGGTGCTTTTCAACAGGCAGCCATCTCTGCACAAAATGAGTATCATGGCCCATCAGGTAAAAGTCCTTCCCAACAAAACATTCAGGCTTAATCCTGCAGTGTGTCCCCCATACAACGCTGACTTTGATGGTGACGAAATGAACATGCACGTGCTCCAGACAGAAGAATCAAGAGCAGAAGCAAGTATACTCATGCAGGTGCAGGAGAATATCCTTTCACCGCGTTTCGGCGGACCGATCATTGGTGGAATACACGATCACATATCAGGCATGTTCCTGCTTACAAGGAACGAGAACCGTATAACCAAGAACGAAGCTCTTGAACTCCTTAGGAAAGCAGAGATCAGAGAGTTACCAGAGCCTAGCGGATATAACGATAACGGAGATCCTTATTGGAATGGTAAGCAGATATTCAGTCAGATCCTTCCGGAAGGTTTGAATGCAGAATTCCCGGCTGAAGTATGCTTCAAATGTGAAACATGCAAAAAAGAAGACTGTGAGTACAACGCATATGTTGTTATCAGAAATGGAGAAATGATCAAGGGGACCATTGATGAGAAGGCTATAGGGGCTTTCAAAGGTATCATACTTGACAAGGTCGTGAAGACATACGGTACTGCAGCTGGTGCAAAATTTGTGGATGATTTTACCAGACTTGCCATAAGAGGAGTCATGAAGACCGGGCTGAGCTTTGGTATCAGCGACGAGGATATTCCGGAAACTGCCAAGAAGAATATAAAAGAAGTCCTTGATAAGGCTGAGAACGAGGTCAAGGATCTGATAGCAGCTTACGAAGCAAAAGAACTGGAACCGTTGCCAGGAAGGACCCTTGACGAAACCATTGAAATGAAGATCATGCAGACCCTTGGTAAGGCAAGGGACCAGACAGGTAACATTGCAGGTAATCAGCTTGGTCTGGAAAACTCTGCGGTCATAATGGCCAAATCCGGAGCAAGAGGGTCCATGCTTAACCTTACACAGATGGCGGCTTGTGTTGGACAGCAGGCGGTACGTGGTGAACGTATCAGAAGAGGCTATGCAGGAAGGACACTTCCTCACTTTGACAAAGGCGATCTGGGAGCCGATGCACACGGATTCGTAAAATCCAGCTACAAAAGCGGATTGTCACCTACCGAATACTTCTTCCATGCCATAGGAGGACGTGAAGGTCTTGTGGATACTGCAGTGCGTACATCTCAGTCAGGCTATCTGCAGAGAAGACTGGTAAACGCTCTCCAGGACCTTGAAGTGCAATATGATGCTACTGTAAGGGAAACAAGGGGTGTTATAGTGCAGTTCAAGTACGGAGAGGATGGTATCGACTCCACTAAGAGCGATTACAGTAAACCTGACAACGTGCATAAGATAGTGGAAGCAGTGACAGGACGGAAGGTGAACTGAAATGGCTCTGATCGAATCTACCATAGACTCAATGCTAAGCAACCTCGACCTGCCGTTAAACATCCTCCAGACACTTAGAGAAGATGTAATTAAAGCAGGGGTTAACAAAAAAGAGCTTGAAGAGATCATCGAAAAGGTCAAGGAAAGTTATGAATATGCAAAAGTAGAACCCTGCGAAGCTGTGGGAGTGGTATCAGCCCAATCCATAGGAGAACCGGGTACTCAGATGACGATGCGTACTTTCCACTACGCCGGTGTGGCCGAGATCAACGTTACATTGGGACTTCCCCGTCTTATAGAAATAGTTGATGCAAGAAAGGAACCAAGTACCCCTACCATGACCATTGCTGTCCTGGAAGAATATGCGCAGGACAGAGATAAGGCACGTAAACTTGCATGGGAGATCGAGGCTACGCATATAGACCAACTCGCAGATGTTACCACCGATCTGCTGAACATGCAGCTAATAATAGACCTGCATGAGAAAACCCTGATGCAAAGAAGCATAACCACAGATGAACTAATTGCAAAACTAAGTGACGAGCTGGATGTACAGGTGAGATTGTCCGAAAACATTGAGAATCAGCTCATTGTGAAACCAAAGGAGCCTTCATACAGGGAGCTGCTACAGATGGCAAAGAACATCAACAATATCACCTTGAAGGGGATAGAAGGTATCAAAAGGGTCGTCATACGCAAAGATGGTAATGAATATATGCTCTACACCGAGGGATCACAGCTGAAGAAAGTATTAGATGTCGAAGGCGTTGACATCAGTCGTACCTATACCAACAACATTGGTGAGATATATGATGTTTTCGGGATAGAGGCTGCAAGGAATGCCATTATCAAGGAAGCTACCAGTACGCTGGGAGAACAGGGTCTTACAGTGGATATCAGACATATAATGTTAGTTTCTGATATCATGTGCTGTGACGGTGAAGTTAAGCAGATAGGTCGTCACGGTATTTCAGGTGAAAAGGCCAGTGTATTTGCACGTGCTGCTTTTGAGGTTACTGTGAACCACTTGCTTGATGCAGGAATGCGCGGCGATGTTGATGAGCTTAATGGTGTCACAGAGAACATTATAGTTGGACAACCAATTAAACTTGGAACTGGAGACGTGCACCTGATAGCTAAATAAAGTTTCAAAATGGTATACGGATTACAGAAGAGCAACCAGAAAGTAGATATAAGGATTCACTTATTAGAATACAGACCTTAGGTTTAAATTGCATAAGAGATGGTAATATGGATATTAATATCGACAAAGCATTGATCAAGGCAATCAGGACAGGAAAGGTGGTGATCGGCTCTAAGAGCACCATCAACGCTGCTGTTAGCGGAAAAGCGAAAATAGTGGTTCTTGCTTCCAACTGCCCGACAGAGATAAGAGCACAGATCGAGTCTACAGATGTACCTGTACTCAATTATTCCGGTACGAACATGGAACTTGGTCCTGTTTGCGGAAAGCCTTTTGTGATCGCTGCACTTGCGATCCTGGAAACGGGTGAATCCGATATACTAGCAGCAGCTTGAAAGGAGTTGCTTGACTTGAGCGAGATCAGGCTGTCAACAGAAGGAATAAGATACATCGCATTATTTGAGAGTGTAACTGGTGCAACCGTGATGGATTGCATCGTTGAGGACGATCGTATAATATATGTGGTGAAACCGGGTGATATGGGTGCAGCCATTGGAAGAAATGGTGACCACATTAACCGTATAAAAAAAACTGTTGACAAACACGTTGAACTCGTGGAATATTCAGATGATCCGGTCATATTCATAAAGAATGCGTTTGGTCCTGTAACTGTCAAGTCGGTGAACATTACCACAAGGAACGACAAACGTGTGGCTTATGCAGATGTCTCTAACAAGGAAAAGGGACTGGCCATCGGACGTGAAGGAAAGAACATCGGAAAAGTAAAAATGGTTGCACAAAGGCACCACGATATAGATGATGTTATACTTCAGTGACATTATGGAATCAGGATCAAGAGCAACATTACTGTGATGAAATCTTGGAGGAAATATTATGCCAAATGGAAAATATGCAGCTCATACCTTAAAGAGCATTCGCCAAAATGCTAGGTGGAAAGACACCCAGTATAACAGGCGTACGCTTGGTTTGAACGTGAAAGCGGACCCCCTTGGAGGAGCTCCACAGGGAAGAGGAATCGTACTTGAAAAGATAGGAGTAGAAGCAAAGCAGCCTAACTCTGCCATAAGGAAATGTGTCAGGATACAGCTGATCAAAAACGGTCGTCAGGTATCCGCATTCTGCCCGGGGGACGGTGCTATCAACTTCATTGACGAACACGATGAAGTAACAGTAGAGAGAATTGGTGGACGCATGGGTGGTGCAATGGGAGATATCCCCGGTGTACGTTTCAAAGTTATTGCAGTCAACAACGTGTCCCTGAACCAGATGGTCATTGGCCGCAAAGAGAAACCAAGGAGATGATCTTCAATGTATAAATTATATGGAAAATGGGACCTTGCAGAAGTAGAGGTAACAGATCTCGGAATAAAGAGATATGCTAACCTTGAGCCTGTGATATTACCACATTCAAGCGGCAGACATGCACGCCAGCAGTTCAACAAATCGAATTTGCTTATAGTTGAACGTCTTGTAAACAGTATGATGAGAGGAGAAAAGAACACCGGCAAGAAACAACTTGCTATGCGTACTGTTGAAGATGCTCTGGAAATAATCAATACGAAAACAAAGAAGAATCCAGTTCAGGTACTTATAGAGGCTATTGCCAACGCGGGCCCCAGGGAAGAGGTTGTCAGGCTTAAATATGGAGGCATATCTGTTCCTAAAGCTGTGGACACTGCACCTCAGAGGCGTGTTGACAGTGCTCTAAGATATATTTCAATGGGAGCAAGCCAGGCAGCATTCAAATCAAAGAAATCCCTGGCAGAATGCCTTGCAGCAGAACTGATAGCAGCGGCAAATCGCGATGCAAAGTGCTTCTCCATCAACAGGAAGGATGCTAAGGAAAGAGTCGCAAAGGCAGCACGTTAAGCTGTTCATTGCTTATAATAATAGTTAGTATTACAGGGTAGTATTATGGGAAGAAGAAAGAAAATGGTGGAGCGCGTCACTGCATTGATGGGCACACCTGAAAAGATACGCAACATTGGAATAGTTGCGCATATTGATCATGGTAAGACCACATTATCCGATAACCTGCTGGCCGGGGCCGGAATGATATCAAAGGAACTGGCTGGCAGGCAGCTCTTCATGGACTCCGATGAGGAGGAACAGGCAAGGGGAATTACCATAGATGCATCCAACGTTTCGATGGTGCACGAATACGAGGGACAGGAATACCTTATCAACCTTATAGACACACCTGGCCACGTTGACTTTGGCGGTGACGTTACCCGTGCCATGCGTGCAGTAGACGGAGCTGTAGTGGTAATTGATGCAGTAGAGGGTACAATGCCACAGACAGAGACCGTGTTGAGGCAGGCCCTTAGAGAGCACGTAAAGCCTGTGTTGTTCATTAATAAAGTGGATCGCCTCATAAACGAACTGCAGGTGGATTCTCAGGAAATGCAGGTAAGATTAGGGAAGCTTATAGACCATGTTAACAAGCTCATCAAAGGAATGAACGAAGAAAGATACAAGGCAGGCTGGAGAGTAGATGCTGCGGCCGGTACTGTAGCTTTCGGTTCAGCACTTTATAACTGGGCAATAAGCGTACCAATGATGAAAAAGACTGGGATCAGTTTCAATCAGGTATACGACTACTGTAAGAAAGAGGACATGAAAGCACTTGCTGAGAAATGTCCTTTGCATGAGGTCGTAAACGACATGGTGGTCAGGTTCCTGCCAAACCCCCTGCAGGCACAGAAGGGAAGAGTAGCAGCTATCTGGCATGGGGATAAAGAATCACCTATAGGGAAAGCCATGATGAGTGCTGATGCCTCTGCAGACCTTACATTCATGGTCACTGACATATCTATGGACCCACATGCTGGAGAAGTAGCCACTGGGAGACTTTTTAGTGGAAGTCTTACCCGTGGAATGGAAGTATACGTATCCGGTGCTGCCAAGAAGAACAGGATCCAGCAGGTAGGAATTTTCATGGGCCCCGAAAGGCTTGAAGTAGAAAAGATACCTGCAGGCAACATTGCTGCTGTAACAGGCCTTAGGGATGCAATAGTCGGATCCACAGTAACCACGCTGGAAAACATGACACCCTTTGAAAGCATAAAACATGGCAGTGAACCAGTGGTGACAGTTGCGGTCGAAGCAAAGCACATGAAAGATCTTCCCAAGCTTGTCGAAGTGCTGAGACAGGTGGCAAAAGAGGACCCAACACTCAGGATCACCCTTGATGAGGAAACCGGCGAGCACCTGATGGCCGGTATGGGTGAACTTCATCTGGAGGTCATTGCACACAGGATCGAGCGTGACAAAGGAGTAGAGATCACTACTACACCACCAATAGTTGTGTATCGTGAGACCATTCGTAACAAAGCTGGTCCAGTGGAAGGTAAATCCCCCAACAGACACAACAGGTTCTATGTGGAGATCGAACCTCTGGAGCAAGAAGTGATCGAACTGATCCGTAATGGCGATATTTCCATGAATCTACCGGAACTGGAGCGTCGTGAGAAGCTCATGGCAGCTGGAATGAACAAGGATGAGGCAAAAGGTATCGTAGACATATACGAGTCCAATATCTATATCGATATGACAAAAGGTATTCAGTATCTTAACGAAACTATGGAGCTTATCCTTGAAGGATACCAGGAGGTAATGAAAGCCGGCCCGTTGTCAAGGGAACCATGTATGGGTATCAAGATCAAGCTAGTGGATGCAAAGCTGCACGAAGACGCTGTCCACAGGGGACCTGCTCAGGTAATTCCTGCTTCAAGACAGGCCATACAGGCAGCTATGCTTATGGCTGGAGATACACTCCTTGAACCATATCAGAAAGTGTTTATTCAGGTACCACAGGACCAGATGGGTGGAGCCACGAAGGAGATCCAGGGTCGCCGTGGAATAATAATGGATATGCATACTGAAGGTGACACTACAATTATTGAATCAAGGGCTCCCGTAGCTGCACTGTTCGGTTTTGCCGGTGATATAAGATCTGCAACCGAAGGCCGTGCAATGTGGAGCACAGAGTTCGCTGGCTTTGAAACACTGCCTACAAACCTGTTGGGTGAGGTAGTAGGAGCCATCAGGCAAAGAAAAGGTCTGAAGAAGGAGATCCCACAAGCATCCGATTATCTCTCCATGTAAGCTGTGGAGAAGGCTTATGCCTTTATCCTACAGCTTTTCCTCGGAAAGGTTTAAACGTAGAAAAAACTATTAGGACAAATCATACTTAAGCAATATCAAATAGGAGACGATTTAAATGGCTGAGAAACCACACATGAACTTAGCAGTCATCGGTCACATTGACCACGGCAAATCAACACTTGTCGGAAGATTGATGTTCGAAACCGGAGCAGTACCTGCTCACATGATAGAGAAATACAAGCAGGAAGCAAGAGAGAAAGGAAAAGAGTCCTTCGCATTTGCATGGGTTATGGACTCCCTTAAGGAAGAAAGGGAAAGAGGTATCACCATCGATATCGCCCACAGAAGGTTCGACACCGACAAATTCTATTTCACAGTCGTGGACTGTCCAGGACACCGTGACTTCGTCAAGAACATGATCACAGGCGCATCCCAGGCAGACGCTGCAATCCTTGTGGTCGCCGCACCCGATGGAGTCATGGCACAGACAAAAGAACACATATTCCTGTCCAGAACCCTTGGTATCAACCAGCTGATCATTGCCGTCAACAAGATGGACGCAGCAAAGTACAGCGAAGAAAGGTACAAGGAAGTAAAGGAACAGGTTTCACAGTTGCTCGGCATGGTCGGTTTCAAGGCATCTGAGATCCCATTCATTCCAACCTCTGCATTTGAGGGTGACAATATTAAGACATCCCCAAGTGCAAATACACCATGGTACAAGGGACCATCCATCCTTGATGCGCTTAACGCACTCAAGACTCCAGAAAAGCCGGACAAGCTTCCGCTCAGGATCCCCGTGCAGGATGCATACACCATCTCCGGTATCGGAACTGTGCCAGTAGGCAGAGTAGAGACCGGTATAATGAAGAAAGGTGACAAGGTAGTATTCATGCCAACTGGCGCAGGTGGAGAAGTAAAGTCCATTGAAATGCACCATGAGGAAATCCCTCAGGCTGGACCTGGTGACAACATTGGCTGGAACGTCAGAGGTGTAGGAAAGGCTGACGTGCGCAGAGGAGACGTATGCGGACACAGTGACAACCCACCAAGCGTTGCCGAAGAATTCAGTGCACAGATAGTGGTACTCCAGCACCCATCTGCGATCACTGTCGGATATACACCAGTATTCCACTGCCACACCACACAGACCGCATGTACTCTTATGTCAATAGACAAGAAACTTGACCCCAAGACAGGACAGGCCAAGGAAGAGAACCCAACCTTTATAAAGGCTGGAGATGCGGCAATTGTAACCGTTAGGCCAACAAAGCCAATGTGTATCGAGCCTGTAAAATCCATTCCACAGCTTGGAAGGTTTGCCATCCGTGATATGGGAATGACCATTGCTGCCGGCATGTGCATGAGTGTCAAACAGAAATAAGGACACTCTCCTTTTATCTTAGAGGAGAATAATATGGCACAGAAGGCAAGAATTAGATTATCAGGGATCAGTCCGGTAAATTTGGATGGAGTTTGCGATCAGGTAAAAGCGATCGCTGAGAGGACAGGAGTCAGCATCTCTGGACCAGTACCTCTTCCTACCAAGAAACTGGTAGTTCCTACTAGGAAAAGCCCCAGTGGCGAAGGAACCGCAACATGGGACCACTGGGAAATGAGAGTACATAAAAGGTTGATAGATATCGCTGCCGATGAAAGGGCATTGAGGCAACTCATGCGCATTCAGGTGCCGAAGGATATCAACATAGAGATCGTACTCCAGAACTAAAAACATAAAGTTACAGATCTGATCTGTAACCCTCTTCTTTTATTTTATTTCATTAAGCCGCTAGTGTTGGCTCTGAAAGATTTTTGAGATAGAACTGCTGTTAAAAGTCTTTTTTGGAAAGTACTTCCATTTTCTTAAATACTACAAAGAAAAACTATCAGTACCGTAACATATATCCAAAAAACGACTCATAGTGAAAATGGGAGTTAATATGAAAGAAAAGGTACTGATTTTGGGAGCAGGCTATGCCGGATCGGTTGTAGCCAATGTATTAGCCAGAGAGTTCAGGAATAAGATCGCCAGAGAGGAATTAGAAATAACTATCCTTGACAAAACCGATCTGAATATAAACCAGGGTGGTTTTACTTTTATTCCCTTTGAGCTCTATACACCAGAAGAGATCACAAGACCACGAAAGAAACTTATAAGCCCAAGGGTGAATACTTTTTTCGGAAAGGATGGTGAAGTGACAGCTGTAGACCTTAAGAATAAAGAGGTCACAGTCAAAAGTGATAAAAAATACACTTATGATCATCTTGTCATTGCAATGGGATGCAGAGCTGACATTAATGCGGTCCCGGGACTTGCAGATGATCTGAACACATTCTACACATCCATGGAGGATGCTTTCAAGGTAAGGGACTTGGTAAAGAACATAAAAGGAGGAAAGGTTGTAGTTTCTGTAGCCTCCATGCCCGTGCCTTGCCCGGGTGCACCGGTGAAATTCACCTTTATGCTGGATAGCTATCTGCGTAATGTCAAGAAGAACCGGGATGATGTACAGTTGACTCTTGTCTGGCCCATGGAGCCCATCGGACCACCGGAATTCAACAAGCTTGTTACAGGACAGTTCAAACAAAAGAACGTTGAGGTCATAAGGAATTTCCCGCTGGCCAGTGTGGATGCAAACAAAAAGGAGCTGACATCAAAGAATGGAGCTACGATCAATTATGATCTTTTGATCACGGTCCCACCACACAAAGCTCCACAGGTGCTGATAGATTCCGGCCTTGCGGATGAAAAGGGATGGTTGTCCGCAGACAAAGTCACACTTCAATACAGAGGACCTGCAGGCAACTATGACAATGTATATGTACTCGGAGATCTTGGTCCTGCCGATATCCTCAAAACAGGGATTGGTGCTCATTACCAGGCTATAGCGGTGAGCCAGAACCTTATAAACGATATTTACGGGAATAAGATCAAAACTCCTTATAGAGGAGAAACAGGATGTCCCATTGTCACTGAACTGGAATCACCTTCCACCCAGGGAAGAGGATACATCGCAACCTGGAAATATGGTGTGCCACCAGCTCCTTTCACAACCACAAAGATGGGCTGGTTCTTCTACCGCATGTACTATCACATACACTGGGACATCAGTGTAAAGGGAATGTTCTGAGGAGAGAGGACTATGACAGCTGAAAACAATACAGACAAAATATCAGGAATTGAAATAACACCAACTGATGTTGAAGCAATTCTTGATCTTGTGAGAACAGCAGGTATAGTGCAGAACTATATAAACGATGAGACAGCCCGTGGTATTGCACGACTGATGTCAACAGTTCTAAAGATAACTAATACCATCATGAGTACGGACCTGGTTGATGTGATGGAAAGAGGTCTTCAGGACCCAGCGCTTGATAAAGCCCTCCTTCAGCCGCCAAAGATCGGTATTGGAGGCTTGCTGAAGCAGACACAGGATGAAGACTTCCAGAAAGGCATGGGCATTATGATAGAACTGATCAAGGCCCTGGGAAGGGCAACAAAAGATGGTTAAGAAGAAGCTCCTTTTGAGGAGCATCTTCTTTTTCTCAGGTTTTATCATCTTCAAAATCAATAGAGTTGTGAGTGCCGTCACAGAAAGGTTTATTGGCGGACCCTCCGCACCTGCACAAAGCCATTACAGGTTGAGTTGACAAAGAAGCACCTTGTGAACTGATCAAGTGATCAACATTCTTTACAATATAAGGACCATTTTTTGTGATCTCTATAGAGGGTTTTTTATGAGAAATCGTCTTTTCTGCATGTGTCATGATAATCCCCAACTTCTACTAATATTCATAAGTTAATATTGTTTTTGATTCAGCTTGAGTAGAAACACGTAATTATCTCCGTCTGAACTGGTAAACAAAGTAAAAATTAGAACAAATATTTAATATTATATATAAAGTATGCCTAATTATTTTTGTAACTGTGGTCTTTATGTCAATTGAAAAAAACCGTGGAAAAAGTAAGTTGCAAATAGATTAAAATAATAAAAAGTTGTTCAATGAACTCATCTGCTAGAATTAGCCGGAAAATTTATCATAATATATGCACACGGGGAAAAAATAAATAGATGATATGCTAAAAACTAGATTCTTTTGTTCCGGGAACATATGAGCCGTAAAATAAAATTGAAGCTCTGCACTGAGCTTTTTGCCGTGCTGTGGCCTTCAATTTACCTATCCTGAATGTGAGTCTGCAATTAAGTCTGTCCCTGTGTTATTAAATCAAGAGGTAAAATGTCATTTGAAAACCTAAAGATCAAAAAACCACTTCAAAGAGCTCTCGAAAATGAAGGATACACTACCCCTACCCCGATACAGGCACAGGCTATACCCCACTTGTTGGATAACAGGGATCTGATAGGCATTGCACAGACCGGTACAGGCAAGACCGCCGCATTCGTATTGCCGATCCTTCAAAAACTTTCTGAGATGAACAGACCTGCTAAGCCTGGAATGCCAAGAGTACTTGTACTTGCGCCTACAAGAGAGCTTGCAGCGCAGATAGGGGAGAGCTTTGCCACTTATGGGCAGTTCATAAGGTTCCGGCACACTGTTGTATTTGGTGGTGTCGGGCAGGGACCTCAGGTAAAGGCCTTATCGCATGGTGTCGATGTCCTGATAGCCACCCCAGGGAGATTGCTTGACCTCCTTGACCAGGGATATGTAAAACTAAATGCTGTTGAGTTCTTTGTGCTTGACGAAGCCGACAGGATGCTTGACATGGGCTTTATCAAAGATGTGTACCGGATAGTGTCCTTACTTCCTGTAAAAAGGCAATCTCTTTTCTTTTCTGCTACTATGTCCCCACAGATAGCAGAACTTGCGCGCAAGCTTCTTACCAGCCCTGTCCATGTGGAAGTCACTCCACAGGCAACGACTGTGGAAAAAATAGACCAGTTCGTCTTTTTTGTGGACCAGGAAAATAAGGATAACCTCTTGCTCGGCCTTCTGCAGCATAACCATTTAACATCGGTCTTGGTGTTCACCCGCACAAAACATCGTGCAAACAAAGTAGCTTTGATGCTTAATAAGAACAATATCGAAGCAGATGCCATCCATGGGAATAAATCGCAAAACCAGCGCACTAAAGCTATGGATGACTTCAGGTCCGGAAATGTGAGGGTACTTGTTGCAACCGATATTGCTGCGCGTGGAATTGACATTGAGGATATATCTCACGTTATAAACTATGACCTTCCTAACGAACCAGAGAATTATGTGCACCGCATCGGACGTACGGCAAGAGCAGGATCAGACGGAGTCGCATATTCATTCTGTGCTGCCGATGAACGTGATTATCTCCGTAGTATCGAAAAACTCACATGCCAGGAAATAGAAATTGCAGAACACCATTATCATTCGGAAAAGGCAAAAAATGCCACTGGTGACGCAGCTAAACCTGCACCAAGAAAACAGTATGGACCTGGACAGAGAGCCAGACCACAGAAACAGAACAGGCAGCGTCCAGTATCAAGGAACCCGCGTCCTGCAAAAGGCCGCTGACCATCTGAAAAAAACATCAACAGCACATTTATCAGTGATGAATACCTTATCGGTATTCACTCTCTGGACCTGTAGTGTAGCGGATATCACTTAAGCCTCCGGAGCTTAGAACCCGGGTTCGAGTCCCGGCAGGTCCGCTAAAGAGTCACTTTTTCAGGAATACACTAAATACCATTTTTGGAATAAATCCCTAGTTCAGTGGTTCCTGCTGTGGAAGCCTTATTTTAAAAGTAGACCCTTTGCCTTCCTCGCTTTCCACCCACACCCTACCTTTATGCAATCCAACAAATTCTTTCACTAGTGCAAGCCCAAGCCCGGTGCCACCATAAATCTTCGAGGTAGACGGATCAACCTGCTTGAAAGGTTTGAATATAATATCAATGGCATCCCGAGGGATCCCTATACCCGTGTCTGATACAGATACTTGCAATTCACTGTCAATAAGTTCCAGAGTAAGTGTCACAGACCCCTCAAAAGAGGTGAACTTCACCGCATTGTCAAGCAAGTTATACATTATCTGCTTGAGCTTTGTCTTATCTGCACATACCTGTGCATTATTGGTAAGTTCATTGATCTCAAATCTTATGTTCTTCCTAACTGCCATAGGATGGATGACTATACTTAGATCATCCAATAACTCTTGAATATAAAATCTCTCACAATACAATTCCATTTTTCCTGCTTCTACTTTAGAAATATCCAATATCGTATTGATGAGATG
>CALBTS010000639.1 GCA_937968035.1 uncultured Methanomethylovorans sp. | reverse complement strand
TTGAGACCTCAAGTGTGGATGAAATTATTGCTGAAAATAAGAAAAAGAATAGGGACGCATTCATCCACGAGCATTTAAGGCTTACAATCAATTTAGTGAGATCGCATTTTTCAGATATAATCTTTGTCGACTCAGATAGAAGTAATACTGGATTTATTACCTCAGATAGACCAGTAATTTGCACCAGCATAGCAGATTCATTCAGAATGCCTGTTGATTCAAACTATATCTTAACAATAGTTCCAAATAAAAATAATGAAGAATATGACTTGGGCAAGATCGTAAGAAATAATCCTTTCATAAATGCAAGGACATTCAATATCATGTCATATGAAACCGCACAACGATATGTGATATCTAACGATATCAACAATATAAGAATCGCAAAAGAAGATTATTTACGTGCATTAAAAAGAATGACATAGCTACTCTCTTAATTCTCCTTTTTTCTCCAATTAAAATCTTTAAGAATTTCATTCATTGCCGATTTGGGTTCTAATTCATGAATCTCAAATTTCTCCGATTTAGAAATCAGTTTCTCCCGAATCATCCCTACCTGAGAAATCATCAACTGGTCATTATACTCCCCATAGGCATCAAGGGTGACCTGAACATTGGCATGACCGAGCAAACGGCTGACAATCCCGATATTGACCCCATTTGCCAGCAGAACCGTTGTGGCAAAAGTTTTCCTTGCCAAATGCGAGACCAAGTGCTTCTTTATACCTGCAACATCAGCGATCTCCTTCAGGTAAGCATTGCATTTAACATTCGATGGAACGGGAAGCATCTTGTTTTTGCGTATGCATTGCGGATGCTTCATATACTTCTTCATAATGGTATCGGCAACTGGAAGAACGGGCACTTGATATGGTTTCTGTGTCTTTTTCCGCATGATGCTTAGCCATTTTTCCCCATCCGCACCCGTAATCAGATCATCCAATGAAAGGCTGGCGACCTCTGCATATCCGAGACCAGTGTAGCAGCAAAAGACAAAAATGTCCCTGATCACATTCAGACGTTCTACCCTGAAATCGGTGCTTTCAATCCGATCCAGTTCTTCTCTTTCCAGATACTCTATCTTTTTTTTTGGCATACGAATTCGATAAGCAGGAAATGGGTGACGATCCAAATATCCCTTTTGCATAGCGATCTTCAGAACACGGGTCAGGCGTTGGTAGTGTTTGTAACAGGTAGTGGTGCTGTTATCAAACCTTTCCCGCAGGAAAATTTCAAATCCCTTCATGAAATCGTAGTTCAACTCATACAGGAACATGTCGGACCTGCGGAATTTGAATTTCAGGAATTGCGAAAGGCGAAGCCGAGTGTTGGCATATTTAATAATGGTTGGCTGCTGGTATTCCTTCCCCTTGAGTCGTTTCATTTGTCGCAGGTGCTCATCGTAGACTTTCATCAGGGTCATTTGGTGTTCTTCTTTGCCTTCCATGTGTTTCTTGATCATCTCAACGGAAAATGGCTTGCCTTTAATGGTAAGCTGGTTGGTGATCTGCATGATCTTGTGCCTGAGTCCATCGAGTTGGGAGTTGATGGATTCAGCTTCGGCACTTTTCCCTTTTACCCGTTTGAGTTTTTTGTCCCAATCGCTCTCCCTGACAGATAATCCTGTGCTTTTGGTGAAAAAACTGTTTTTGTTTCTTACCCTGAGGTAAATCGGACAAAGTTTGCTTGTTTTGTCCGTTCTGGTCTTGTAGAGCCAGTAGGTGATTTTTACATTGCTATCCATTGCTATCAATTTTAAAAATTAGACATTTCTGAAATCCTTGTCCAATGGGCGATAGCAACGATCGATTAGCCAAAACTACATGCAAATGGTGCAGAATTTGATCCTGAATGCAGGTTTTGTTAATTTTTGCAATAACTTTTTCACCCTCCCCATAGCAATGTCATAAATTATACGGATGCCGAGGGCGAGTCGGAAAGTATTGCAATCACGGCACTTACAGGGGGGTGAAAAAGAAAAAACCACTCTATGGGGGGAGTGGTTGAAGTGTACTCTTGTGGAGCTGGCGGGAGTCGAACCCGCGTCCAGGCAAGGCGACCATATGCTTTC
>CALBTS010000638.1 GCA_937968035.1 uncultured Methanomethylovorans sp. | reverse complement strand
ATTCTCAACCACCTCACGAGCTGCCATCAATTCTTTGTTCTTCGCACCCCAGAATCCAGCCGTTGATCCTCTGTGAAGGGTTGTGTTCTCAACGACATGGGCGTTAATTGGTATATTGCGTAGAAGATCCCCAAACGACTTATTCAAGGTAGCCTTCTTCCATACCACCAACATCATATATTGTACGTTGTAGTCATAGAAATCCTTTCGGATGAACTTTGTATACTCAGGGAGCAGGCGGTAGAGGCGTTTACATATCTGTCCGTTGTTCTCCCCCGAAATCATCTTCTGAATCCGTATACTATCGGGATCATTACTGGCGTAAGCTCCAGCAATATAGGCACATTCACTATTGGCAAAGTTCAACCCACCCAATGGAAAGGAGAACCCATTGCACATGTTGCCGTATTTCAGACTTACCCCATCTCGGCAATCCCCGCCTTTCCGATAACTCCATACGTTTAAATCCGTACAGTCGTAATCTTCATCCTGGAGAAGACATATGCTGCTAATTAGCTTGTCGAACTCAATTCGCCTTTGATTTTCACTCATTATCGTTACATCACTGATTTTAATACCGTTGAACTCCATTTTCATAATTTTTAATTTTGGGGCGCAAGCATAAGCGCATTTTTTGAAAGGGCCAAATCTTTGAGGAGATTTATTTGGCTGGACCCTAGCATTTTAACATATAAAGACAAAAACATTTTATTCTGCAACAGATTATTTTTTTGTGCAGCATTTGGTCATAATGTCATTTTAAGGTCATCGGTTAAGTTCAATCAACTATATCAGATCCCTGATAAGGTTCGAATAGATCCCTTTTTGCATGACCAGGATGATTATTGTTTCTGGACAGGGGTCAATATAACCAATGAGGTTTCAGTGTCACCTGTGCAAAATCTGAGTGGTCTGGCACAATGTTTTCAACTGTTCTACATAGGCAACCAAATGTGTCGGATTGGCCCATTGAATCTGGCTCTGATTATATTGGGCAATGTTAAAAACTGGCTTTACATTGGCCCCATGAAGAACCTTGTCATACACCCCAAAGACCCCACGACAGAATTTCTGTCGCCTATATATGCCAACCTAAAAGACAAAACAGTCGTTACAGGTGGTATCACGAAACCAGAATTGAGGGTATTGATCGAAATCCATGATAGGATTCTTATACTTGGCCATGGGTTTCAATACGGATTGGTTAATCCAGGGCAATTTCCAGGAGCTGGGTTATTCATAATTGACGATTCCATGGCTCCTATTCTGAGGGAAAAATCAAGTGGCATTTTTATCTGGTGTCATGCCGACCAATATGCCAGAACAAATTGTTTATCGGGGCTGTGCAGCGGCATGTTTATCTCTTCAGTTGACGAATCTATCCTCTATGGATATGAAGATATTGACAGTGATCTGATTGAACAATCAAATGAGAGGTTTGCTGCAATAATGTCGAAATGGATTAGTGAGCCGCTTAATTTATTGTACGACAGGCTACTCGTTGAATACAGCATTCTAGCCAGATCCAATCCTATCGCCAAGTTTAACCTGGAACGGTTATGTCTTTGTGGCTCGGGTGTATTATATCGGGCCAATTAGGAAATTTTAAGATTGCTTTCTCGATAAACTGATCAGGTTCTATACCTTTGTGAGACCTCGATAAAGACATAAGAGTAATGACCTACAAAAGAACTATTGACGATTTAAGAGCTAGGGCTATCAATTTTTGGTCGGAAGAATTACTGATTGAAGCCAGCAAGAGAAGTAAAATACCAATTTTACTACAGACTCAAGATCAATTTTTGAACATTCTGAAAGTTGAAGTTGATTCAATAGATAATTTCTTCACAATACTCGATGCCGCAAAGCTTAGTGTCAATCTTTTCGTGCAACATCTGATGGTTTTATCAAATGTTGGTGGCGAGTTTTTACAAAGGGTAAATAGTAATTTTGTTGTTTTATTTCCGAACGGTACAATTTCGTTTTCATGGCGTGGCTCGAACTTCACTTATAAGTTTCAGGTGTTGCCAACGAAACGACTTAGCAACAATACTCTGATAATTGACGGGGAGAATCTTTTCAAGAAGCAGCCTCTAACTTCTTTATATCAGGATGTCATCATTTTATTGTTGTTTGGGAGCTCTTGCACTAATGATGAAACCTCAATGATTCTTGAGGAGTGTCAGATAGGAGGCCTAATTGGTAATGATGATGAACTTGAAAAATTCATTAAACAGAGGTACATCCAGGTGAGTAGAATTACTGGAGGAGCTAAAGCAAATGATCTAGGACAGATTGCTCAGGCAAAACTCATGAACTATCTAACAGATAAACTGAGCCATCTGGGTTTGGTATTTAAAGTAAATGGACATATTCCTGAGATTTATAACCAAGAAGAAAACGGAATCAAAACACTTACAACATTCGATCTGGTTATTCATAACCGTGAGAGAACAAAGTATATCGCTATTGAACTTAGTTTCCAGGTAACCACTAATAGTACGATAGAAAGAAAGTCTGGTCAGGCAATGGAAAGGTTTGTACAAATTGAAGACAAGGGATACAAAATAGCTTATGTAATTGATGGGGCTGGCAATTTTCAAAGAGTATCGGCAATAAGTAAAATATGTTCATATAGCCATTGCAACGTAGCATATTCTGAACCTGAATTTGATGTGCTTGTTGATTTTATAACCAACTATATTAACTCATAAAATGGATTTCTTTTCTGAAAATAGTGTTCCGCTTAAAATCACTAAACACCCACTGGATGAGCCTATTTCTGAAAGTGGCCATAATGTGTATATCGTCCTTCTACCCTTAGGGCAAATGGATGACTTAAAGTCCATTTATAGTTCAATTCTTACTAATCTATCGACCCAAAGCGTTTTAATCAGTGTGGGGCATACAGAGCAATTGGTTGAGACGCACATTTTTTTGAAGAACACCTTACGGTATCAAACTTGGATAGCAATACGAACGAAGAACTTATCATCTCAGAATGAGACCCGAAAGTTGGCAAACTCACATATTGGTGCGCTTATACACTCAAAGTACAAATATTCCTTAAAGCATTGCGAGACAAGATTGAAGTATTCAATATGCCCTTCTTGCGACAAAACAACGAAAGATTACGGTGGTAAAAAACACACTTTTCATGAATTCGGTACATTGATCTCTGATGTATGGAAAGAAATTGAACTTGACTATTCCAATAATACCGACATAGATAGACTCCTTAATTACTTCGCTTTATTGTTTGGGTTACCTGAGTATAATGAACTTGTTGTGCTTGACTATCGATCACCAGAACCAATACAATTTAATCAAGCTATTCTAGCCTCAGAATGGTCTGAACATGTAAACGAATTTAATAATCCCTCGATTCTAATAAACGGAGATTGCATAGAAGAACTTCAAAAAATACCTGATAATTCTATCGATTTTATTTTTGTTGACCCGCCATATAATGTAAACAAAAAATATGCAGGCTATAATGATGATAAAGAAATCGAGGAGTACTTCGCCTGGTGTGATAATTGGCTGTATGAATTAGCACGTATATTAAAGCCGAATAGAACTTTATGTGTCCTTAATATACCGTTATGGTCAATAAGACATTTCGAGTACCTTAAATCGATTTTAACCTTTCAGAACTGGATCGTATGGGATGGATTATCCTTTCCAGTGCGTCAGATCATGCCAGCACATTATTCAATATTATGTTTTGCGAAGGGAGAGAGCCGTGAGCTACCTAAATATACCTCTATTGGTGGTCTCAAAGAGATAAGTAATGTGTCGAAATCATTTAAGTCCCTCAGACCATTAAAGGTTGGCTATTGTCTTCGCGAATCTTGTATAAACAAAAGAAACAATTCAGATCAGAACACTCGCGAAAATGATATCACAGATATATGGTGGGACATTCATAGATTAAAACACAATAGTAGGCGAGTAGATCATCCATGTCAGTTACCTCCTACGTTAATGTACAGGTTGATATCTGTTTTTACGGAAGAGGGAGAAATAGTTCTGGATTGTTTCAATGGTGCTGGGACTACTACGCTCTGTGCCCAGCAATTAAATAGGAGATATATTGGAATTGAGGCTTCATCTGATTATCACAAAATTGCACTTAAAAGGCATTCGGAAATTAAATTAGGATTAGATCCTTTCAGGAAAGAGCCGAAAAAACTTCTTTCAAAAAATAGTAGAGTTCCTCGGATGGCTAAAAACAACACTGGATACACAAAGAAGGAAATACAATTAGACGTCAAGAGGGTTGCACAGACATTGGGGCATCTTCCTATCAAGGAAGAATACTCAACTGTCGGCAAATATCCAATTGAGATCATTAACCAATTGTTTCAGACATGGAGCGACGCATGTGTAGCAGTAAAGACTAATGGAGTCTCAGAGGATAAAACTGGGTCAAAAAACCAGCAAGGGACGTTAAACTTCGAGTGATGAGTTAATTGACCTATTTAAAACATTAACAAGTAATTCAATGCAGAACTCACTGATATCACAATGCACGATAAGCCCATATCCAAGGTCAATGCCCGAAGGAATGCTCGATGCAATGCCACAGGTAAAAGTCCAATTCACCGACGGGCAGGAGAAGGTACTATTTGAATTCTACCCAGATGAGATCAACTTTATTGAGTCTGAGTTTATCGGATTAACGGAAGACCAAGCTCATGAGTTGAGAATGAAAAAGGACATCCAATATCTTCAATCGTAACAATTCATAGACACTTCAGGATAGTTGCTCCTACCAACCAGTTCTGGTATACTATTTCCCGTCCAACCGCCCTATCCTCTATTATATTGGGGGAATAAAAAGCAGCATTTCCGTTTGTGTCTCGCTGCATGGAGGGGAACTCCCTCAAGAAGAAATCGGAAATGCTGCCAAATCAAATTTCGGAAATAATCTAATTCGACGCAAATTTTTTCTCAACTGTCAATCCTCTGATGTTGATGTATCACCATTAGTCTGAGGTCCAAGAAATTTTCTGCAGAATTTTTTTCATCGAATCCCCGATTATTGTTGATTCTAAGGTTTTCGGGTAAAACAAATATTTTGAAAGTGAGTCGGATTTCCGATGAAATTTCTGCAGAATTTATTTTTTTGATTTACGCCATTGAAGTTATGTCTAAGTAACAGGTAAACAATAAGTAAGGGGGGATACCCCCTACAGGGAGAAGTTCGGGAGGCAGGGCTCGAATCCAAGGGGGAGGCCCCCATGGGTGTTTTATATCTCAAGTGGCAAATATCAGAAATCTGTGTTACTTCATATGGCCAAGGCGGTCATAGTTAATAGCAAAGATGTACTGACACTCGTAATTGGATTGGGTCTTTATTATTATGTCAAGTGGCACATTTGCCACTTGACATCTCAGATCCCAGGGTCCCGAATGCGCAACCAAAAGCGCAAAAATGGCAGCAAAAAAGAGGCGGTACTCATTGCCTCATCTCGGTGGAGGTTGGACGTACCGCCTCTCGGTCAACTGTCTGATTAAGAAGTAAGGACGAGCCTCAAATGTTCAATTGAATATAATCAATTTTGTATCTGTAAACGGCAAATAACAATGTACGTTTTTTCGCAAATAAGAATGTACTACA
>CALBTS010000637.1 GCA_937968035.1 uncultured Methanomethylovorans sp. | reverse complement strand
TAGTTCGTGTGACATTGAAAATCATCCCGTCTTTTACTTTAACACTGGTTCCAACTGTCATTGTCCCCTCTTTTTTGCCTTCTCCTTTACTGTAGCTTACAGTATAAACTATATCAGGATTTTCATCATATGTTCCGAAGGCAAGCTCAACGACTTGTTTGAAGGTAATTTCCCTTTCAGTAAACACCTTTTCCCGACCATTCACAATAATTACGAACTCTTTGTCATGCCAAGGGGCACCATGTTCATGAAAGTTTTCCATCTCGTTAAATTTTTAAAGTTACTTTTCTTTTCTAACACCTTTGAAAGGATCTCCATCACTTTTCTGATCCATGAAACGACCTGTTTCAGAATCCCTTTTTGTCCACCGCTCTGTCTTAGGATTATAGGTCTGTGATCTTTGTCTCACAGCACCTTCACGGTGACCATCCCCAGTTTTACCATTTCTTGCCATACAAATAATTTTTGAATTAATAATAATATTACCTACATTTGTTTCGTTAGTAAGACAAATGTTGCATCAAAGCTACGAATAAATTTACTGTTGCACAAATGAAACAGAATTTATTTTTGCACCACTTATTAAACACATATTAAAAAATCATATGACAACCTTACTAAACACTGAAAAATTATCCTTAATGCTAAAATCAAAAAGAGGCGATAAGGGTTTAAGGACTGTTGCGCAAGAAATTGGGGGTATAAGTGCATCCACATTGTCAAGAATTGAACAGGGAAATTTACCAGATGTAGATACATTCATCCGTATATGCAAATGGCTTGAAGTATCTCCACAAGAGTTTACAGATGATGAAAACTCCACATATCGTAAACCATCAAACCAGGAGATAATTTTGTCTCATCTCCGTGCTGATCGTACCTTATCCTCGAAAACCATTGCTGCTCTATCAGAAATGATTAACATGGCTTACTCTCAACATTAATTATGAAATGGCAGGATTTAAGTTCAAAAGAGGGTTTAAAAAGGAATCTGAAGAGAAGGCCATTTTTTTCAGAAGAGAATTAGGACTACATCCGCATGATCCTCTTCCTGCCCAGCGTTTATCAGAGTATTTAAACATAAAGATTTTAACGCCATCTGAGATCTTAGAAAAGACTTCCGAAACTTATAAAATTCTGATAAGCTCAAAAGAATGGTCAGCACTTACCCTGCCATGTATTTCAGGTAATCGTGTAATTATCCATAATAATAAGAACAGCAGATATCGGCAGGAAAGTGATTTGATGCATGAATTAGCCCATGTGATATGTGAACATCAAACACCTGAAAGAAGCAGAATTGATGGAGTTGATCTTATATTGCGCACTTATAATGAACAGCAAGAAAGAGAAGCAGAATGGCTTGGAGGTTGTTTACAGCTTCCTCGAGAAGCATTACTCTGGCATATTAAAAAGAATCGGAGTGTAAAGGAAATCGCTGAACTTTTCTCTGCAAGTGAGAAAATGGTCAGCTTCAGAATCAACTCAACAGGTGTGAACCGGCAATCTAATCGATGGTATTAGAGTCTTATTTAATATCGTTGATTTTTTTATTGCAGCTTGTGCATAATTGAATTTCTCACACACATTTCCATGATGTGTAGTTTTATGATTGGATCATAAAATTATATTGGGAGACTCTAATTCCTGATTATCAGTTAGATAAAAATAAAAGATAAAAAACCTAATTAAACGATTGACGAAACTTCAAAGGCGATTGATTGGTTTTACTTTTAAATAATCTGCTGAATGCCTGTGAATGTTCAAATCCTAACTCATAGGCAATTTCACTTACAGATTTATCTGTTGTAGATAATTTTTCTTTGGCTTTCTCAATCAACTTATCATGTATGTGCTGTTGAGTAGATTGCCCGGTGAGCACCTTAAGCATTCGGCTTAGATAACTTACTGACATATTAACTTGGGAGGCAACAAATTGCGCAGTTGGTAATCCTTTTGTTATTAAATCATCGTTGTTGAAATAGTCGGTAAGTATATTTTCCAACCTATTTAGTATCTGATGATTTGCTTTCTCCCTTGTAATAAATTGGCGATTGTAGAATCGTTCGCAATAACTTAACAGGTTTTCAATGTGAGTAATTATGATTTTCTTGCTATAATTATCAATGTTAGAGTGGTATTCTTGCTGAATTTTCTCAACTATTCCATTAACCGTGTTTTCCTCTTTTTCCGATAAAAACAATGCCTCATTTGCTGAATACCTGAAAAAGTCAAAATTCTTGATATCCTCAGCAAGAGAGGTGTTCCAGAGAAAATCAGGATGAATTAGTAATGCCCACCCAGAAGGATGCTTTGTTAATACTTGTTCTTTTTCAATCCGTAATATCTGATTGGGAGCTATAAATGCCATAACACCGTTATCAAAATCATAAGGTTGATGACCATAAATCAATTTAAAATCCATATTTCTCTTAATAGAAATGTAATAGCAGCCAAAAAACACCCTATTAGGTATATTCTGGGGCCTGGCTTTTGAAAAATCGATTACACTTATCAATGGGTGTTTTGGTCCGGGTAAGCCAAACAGTTTATGGAAATCTGAAATTGAACTAATTTTTAATTGATCTGCAGGTTTCATATAGTGCAAAATAATATAATTTATTGAATATGAATTCCAATTGTTTCTTTGTTAGTATTATGTATGCTGAATTCTATTTACAGTTTTAAGTAAGTACGAAGAGGAAAGTATTCCAATAACAACATTTGCCACAAGTCCAGCCCAGAATATCCCATTTATGCCAAGCAGATATGAACCAAGCCAGGCCAGAGGAACATATAAAACCAGCATTCGCAGAACTGAAAAGAAAGTAGATGGTAAGGGTTTATTTAATCCATTGAAAGCATTGGTGCTTAACATGCTTAATCCCTGAAAACCATAACTGATACCAATAATATAGAAATAACTTTTAGCTATTTCTATTACATTATTGTCATTTGAAAAAGCAGAGGCAATTGAATAACCGAAAACAATAAGGACACCATAAATTAAAATACCCCATAATAGTGAAAATTTCATGGACATATTAAATGCCGATTTTATGCGATTGAACTTCAGCTTGCTTAAATTTTGCCCAACAAAAATTATGAGCACTGAGCCTAAAGCCCCCACAACCATCAGTGCAAACATTTCAACCCTTGAAGCTACACCAAATGCTGCTACTGCCTCTTTACCGTGAGATGCAAGTATCCTGGTTAAGAATGCAACTGACATCGGCGTTATAAGCATAGTGAGGCAAGCTGGCCCGCCGATGTATAATACCTGCTTCCAGGTTTGTAATATTTCTTTAAGTCTACCTAAGTGTTGAGAAATCAATCCTTCTTTAAACAAAATAACAAGTGTGGCAACTAATCCGATAGTCCTGGCAATAACTGTTGCCAGAGCAGCACCTTTAATTCCCATTTCGGGAAACGGTCCAATACCAAATATCAAGAATGGGTCCAGGATACCATTAATAACAGCGATTGCAACCATAATCATACCGGGAGTAAAAGTGTTTCCAGTCGCTCTGATAATATTATTCCCAATCATAGGTAAAACAACAAATGGAACTCCCAGGTACCATATTTTCATGTAGTCATGCACAAAATCCAGTACTTCTTTCTCAGCTCCTAATGCACTAAACACAGGGCGTATTGTATAGATCCCGGCAATTACAAAAACCAGAACAATAAAAAATCCAAGCAGCAAGGCACGGCTTGCCATCATTTTAACTTCCTCTTGTTCAGCATGAATGATGTTTCTTGAAATTAAGGAACTGGTTCCAACACCAATCCCCTGCGACAGACTATTTAAAAACATTACTACGGGAAAACTGAAACTCATTGCCGCTAACTGATGTACTCCAAGTTGTCCGACAAAAAAGGTATCAACTAAGTTGAATATAATAATGCCCATCATTCCGAACAACATAGGCCATGTCAAACTTGCAAGTTGCTTCCTGATATTTCCTTCCGAGAGGTTTTTCTTTCCCCGAGACATTTAAATAATTTCTTTAAATGGAAATCAGACTGACAATTCAGCCTACTATTTTATAGCAGTTCATCAAAGTGAAATCCCCGGTCCCTGATAGTCTCCAATGCCTTTATCATGTCAGCTTCAGTGACGGACTCCATCCGGAATACCTTATCGCAATCATTCAGATCAATATTCCATTTCCCGGAGCCCAGAATCTGATCAAGACTATTTCGAAGCATATCAACATCAGACTTGTTTTCAATATTGGTTTTGTAGATGTATAACATGTCCTAGATCGGAAGAGCACACGTCTGAACTCCAGTCACCGAATACGATCT
>CALBTS010000636.1 GCA_937968035.1 uncultured Methanomethylovorans sp. | reverse complement strand
AGATCGTATTCGGTGACTGGAGTTCAGACGTGTGCTCTTCCGATCTTGTTCTTTGCTCCCTTTGATCCTCCTTGAATGGGCAAATTTCTTCAAGTAAACTTGCGGAACATAATGATGACGTTTTTTCTCTTTATTTGCCATTTCCAATCATTGTCATTGAGTTAGTTCATGGAGGTTGTTAGCTATATGAATTGGAATAAGTACAGAATTATAATCAATTCTATGACCAGTAACCATTGCAGGTCTTGTGATTGAAAGTTCATTTCGCCTATTATTCTTGGATAAACTTTGAATCCTTTCCATCGCATCAAAGAATTCAGGCTTGATAATTGAAATAAATTCTCTAATAACTTCTTTTAGTAATGGGATTAAGCCATTTAAAAATGGACAAACCTGTGTTTTTGGTTCTAATTCATCTAAAAATCTTCCCATCTTAGTTCTAAAAGTTCTACTACCTTGGAACTTCTCCTTCGAAAAAAACACTCCTATCTCATACCAGTATTCATCATCGCTGAATCGAATTCTATCATAATTTACCCACTCTATAGGGAAATCTTTATGAACAGAGAAATTGCGTAAATTATAGAGCAGCCTATAATTAATATTATTATCATACAAAGTGCTTAGCATTCCTTTGAAGCTGGCAAACTGTAATGAATCTTTTCCAAATGTTTCAGCTACTTTCTTTTCACAATGCTCCACTAAAGCCTTAAATGAAGAAACATAGTTGATAAGACATCTATTTAGATCGAGAAATGCTTCTGCTTTGAAATCATATTCAATCGGCTTCTCATAATTTTCCTGCAGTAGTTGAGTATAGTACGCTTTTATAGAAAAATACGCATCTCTATTTTGTTCAATTATTCTAAGTCGCCTTAAATAATAGTAAGCACGATATATGGTTTCACTGTCTTGTTTGATTTGGTTGAATTCATCTTCAGAAATCTCCCTGATTTCGATGGGTATCCTTGGATGAGGAATTGTTAAATATGGTTTGTTAAGGTCCATTATTCTGTATTACTGAAACTGGATGTACCACTTTTTTTTCACCCTCCCCATAGCAATGTCATAAATTATACGGATGCCGAGGGCGAGTC
>CALBTS010000635.1 GCA_937968035.1 uncultured Methanomethylovorans sp. | reverse complement strand
ACCACCGAGATCTACACTCTTTCCCTACACGACGCTCTTCCGATCTATTTCTTCCCTATTATAGGTTAATCCTTTCTCAGTATCTTTCCAGAGTTGATCATAACAAATTACTTTTATTTCATATCCTTTGACAGATAACATTTCCATAAGATGATGTTGTTGATGTGGACCTTTTTTAATCCAGTCACCATCTTGAACTACAAGGATTCTCATCAATTACCACATCAGAATTCAGCACTTTTCTGAATATTCTCCCAGTTTTCTTCAAACCAGTTATGAACGTGCTTCAAACCATCATCGAATTTCATCTGAGGTTTATAGCCAAGTATCCTGTTTGCCTTATCCACGCATGATAGAAGCTTTGTCTTTACATCCCAATCCCTGCGCTCTTTAAAGATGATGGAAGATTTATTATTTGTCAGCTTGTTCACGATGGTTGCCATTTCAATGACCTGATGATCAGTTCCTGATCCGAGGTTAAAGGCTTCACCAATAGCTTCTTCCTCTATTCCCATAGCGATCAAGCCATTTACAATGTCACCTACATAGGTCCAGTCCCTTGTTTCTGTACCTTCACCTGTAATGGGAAGAGGAATTCCTTTCATAGCCCAGTAGAAGAAGTTAGGTATGACATTTCGGTATTTTCCAGGAACCTCTCCGGGTCCGTAGGAGTTGAAGAAACGGGCGTTTGCAATAGGCATGTGGTAAAGATTATGGAAATAATTGGTGTATAGTTCACCGAGAAGCTTAGTAACCTGATAAGGAGTATGCAGGCTGATGGAAACATCATGTTCCTCAAAAGGCATCTTTGATTCAAGGCCATATACTCCGCATCCCGATGAAGAATAAACGA
Organism: uncultured Methanomethylovorans sp.; assembly: GCA_937968035.1. Lineage (GTDB taxonomy): Archaea > Halobacteriota > Methanosarcinia > Methanosarcinales > Methanosarcinaceae > Methanomethylovorans. The sequence continues at coordinate 2,607 of CALBTS010000635.1, read as the reverse complement.
AACGCTTCACATCAACAAGCTGAGCGTACTGGAGGACTTTTAGAATACCTATACCGTTGATCATGAGGTCTTTTTCAGGATTATCAACAGAGTTCTGGTTTGCAAAATGGGCAGCAAGGTGGAAAACATAATCTGGTTTTTCCTTGAAGACACGCTTGAGTATCGCATCATCAAGAATGCTTCCTTTAACAAAAGAGATATTATCTGCTTTTGGTATATTCCATTCATAAGAAGAGGAGAGATCATCTAATATGATAACCTTCTGTGCATTCATTTCAGACAGTTTACGGGAAAGGTTCCCTCCAATAGCACCAGCCCCACCAGTGACCAGTATTGTTTTTCCTTCATAATCAACAGCATAGTCTCTCAAGTTATTCACCGATCCTGTAGTATTGCTTCATCCATTCCACTGTTTTTTTTATTCCTTCTTCCGGAGAGACCTTTGGATCATGTTTTAGATCCCTGACAGCCTTGGAACAATCAATCGGTTTTACTTTTGTTGTAAATGCTTCTCCTTCTTTATATGCAACAATTGAATCATCCATACCCACAGCTTTCAGCACGATGTCAGAGTATTCTTTAATGTCTTTTTCCCATTCCGGTTTTCCTGCAACGTTGTAGACTTCTCCGGGAATGAAGTTATCAACAATATTTGCCCACGTTCTGCAGGAATCTTCTACAAAATCGATGATACGTTTGTGACCTTCAAATACTGTATAAGGCTTGTTGTGAAGAGCATGATATATGAATTTTGGAATGAATCCTCTGTATGGAGTAAAATGTTCATGTGGTCCATAGCAGTTTACAGGACGAACTCTGACAGTTTCAGTTCCAAACATCTTTGCTGAGTTCATACACATAAGTTCACCTGCCCATTTGGTGATAGCGTAATCGTTCATCTGGTAGGTGTCTTTTATCGGATTATTGATCATCACATCCTCGGTCATGACTCCGTCATAATCACCATAAACTTCCGCACTGGAATAGAATATCATGCGGAACTTCTGTTTTTCCTGAAGCCTAAGCATGTTTTTTGTACCGATAAGATTGGTTTCCCAGAGATTTTCGTAATAATCTTCTCCATTCCAGCGACCATACTCAGCTGCCAGATGATAGACATAATCAAATTTTGACTGGTTAATTATTCTCTCAATTTGCCTATAGTTTCTTACATCCGCTCTTGTGTAATCATCACGTCTAGTATTATAGAGATCTACAGCAAAAACTTCATGTCCTCTGCTTTCTAATTCATTCACAAGGTTTGTGCCTATGAAACCCGCACCACCTGTAACCAAAATTTTTTGAGTTTCCATCTCCTGATACCTCGCAGCTTTATATAGTCATGTTCTTTGAATCATATAAATTAAAATTATTTTTTTGAATATCATTTTTTAAACACTTCACAATTAAATGTCCGTTTTGAAAAAATACTATTTTTGAGTAGCCTGAGTTAGATATATTGATATTGAGTTCAGAATCAACCCACTGAACATACCAAAAATCCCCACTAAAATAAATGTCATTGCAAGCAAAGCCTTTCCGATCCAGAAAGTTTCTCCAATTTTGTAACCAAAAACCGTCCAGAACCCCAGGACCAATCCAATGAACATACAAATAAACCCAGGCACCCCGAAATACAGCAGTGGGTGTTTTCTCTGGAACTGGTTCACGATAGAGTTCAGCACCGAGAACCCATGCCTGAACGGGTTGAATGTGGACCCTGCGATATCGTACCTGCAGGTGATGGGCACTTCCTTGATCCGTAAGCCGGCACCTGTGGCGTCTGCAAGCATCTCGGACTCTACGCCCATGCCATTGTTATTGAAATTGAAGGTGGCGAAGGTGTTGCTCGCGAAGGCGCGGAAACCGCTCTGGGAATCGTTGATCTTTGATTTGAAGTCTCCGGTCATGTTGGTGGCGAAGGTGAGCACTTCCTGGCCGAGCCTGCGGTATTTGGGCACGTTCAGGCAGTGGCCTTTGAGGAAACGGGCACCGTTGACCATGTCGGCTTCCTTCCAGAGGATGGGCTGGATGAGATTAGGGATCTCATCGGGATTGTGCTGGCCGTCTGCATCCAGGGTCACCAGGATGTCCACCTTTTTGTCCATGGCCCATTTAAAAGCGGTCCTGAGGGCTGCACCCTTGCCTGCGTTCTTCTCATGGCGCAGCACGGTGGCTCCCATAAGCTCGGCCACCTTAAAAGTGCAGTCGGCACTGCCGTCATCGATGACAAGCACCTCGTCCACATGCTGCCGGGCACGGGCGATGACACTGCCAATAGCGATCTCCTCATTGTAAGCGGGGATGGCAGCGACTATGGTCATGCCAGACACCCCTGCTCAAAGGGCAGGAGTGAAAGCATACCATTGGTTCGATCTTGCGGATCTCTCTCTGATCTGTTCCGTGCCACCATATCCATACTATCAAAAAACGAATACATTGTGACACAATATAAATCTTTCCAATTTATTGCCCAAGTTATCATTATAAAATGAATATAATTAAAGTAAACCTGTAAAGAGTGAAACAGTATAGAAGAATATGGTCTTCTGTTCAAGAGTAGCTGACCCGGCTACAGTGCAACAGGAAAGAGCATGTTAAAGGCAC
>CALBTS010000634.1 GCA_937968035.1 uncultured Methanomethylovorans sp. | reverse complement strand
TTGCTTCCCTGGAAGATCAAGTTGCTTCCCTGGAAGATCAAGTTGCTTCCCTGGAAGATCAAGTTGCTTCCCTGGAGGAGCAAGTTGGTTCCCTGGAAGCCCAGGTTGCATCGCAGGAAATAAAACTCGATACTTACGAGCAGGCAAATGCCGAATTGGAGAGACGGATTGCAGCTTGGTCAGCACTGTCAGAAAGTCGCACCTTTCGTGTGCTTCGTGCTTATCGTTTTCTACGCAGTAGATTATGCGGACAGACGTTAGATCTACCCTTTTGAGACAATAAGCTATGACCTGTGAATAATGAAAACGAATGTCTTCGGCGGTTCATCATCTGTCTCAAGGCGGTTGTCCGATCGCTCGTGACGGCTTTTGTGAATTAGTCTGCCTTTTTTCGCTCAACAACCGTACGTTGTACTATGGTTGCCGGAAAAATTTTTAAAGAACGCAAGGTACTTCAATGACAAGATCTTTTTTGCTTTATTTAGCTAAGCTAATAACCTCCGCTGCAATTGAGCATTTCAAATCAGATATGGTATGTGTAGGTGAAAACAACCATCAACAGTCGGACTGTTTGACTGACCCTGAAGTTCTATCAAGACCTTCTGATGAAGAAATTGTCGAGAGCTTGTTGGGCCAAATAAAACGAGTAGGAGATGAATCAACACAATGGCATCATTTTCACCATTTGTTCAGATATGCCGAAACGGTTAAGATCTGTCCTCCTGTTCCTTCCCGTGTTCTCGATTTAGGTGCCAGTGCTGTGTACGGGCCAGTGCTCTCGCAACTATTAGGATATTCCATAGACGGCGTGGAGACGCTGGCGTTCAATTACGAAAAGGAATCATTCCCATTCGTTGAAGCGGAATTCGATGGTGCGCTCTTCTGTGAGGTGATTGAACATTTTACCGACGATCCAATGTTTTGTCTCATTGAATTAAATCGAGTCATAAAAAATCATGGGTTTCTCGTATTGACCACGCCTAATGCCGCGAGTTGGGAGGCGATTTATAAGGCGCTCATTCAGAGACATCCGTCACGCTGGCCCACCTACCCAAATGGAGGCATCGGTGCTCACTGTATTCATGCACGGGAGTATCTCGTTGCCGAAGTGATTGCGATTGTTGAGGCTGCTGGTTTTGCTATAGAGAGGATCTACACGTGTAACTACCAACCCAGTACTGAGTATAAACCAATCGGCAACTTTCCTCAGGAGCATCGCGGGGAAACTATTTTTTGTCTCGCGCGTAAAATATCCAGACCTTTGAAACGATATGTGCCTGGTATATATTGCGAGGATGATATACAAAGGTATAAGCCGCGCTCGCGCCTACACAGATTCGTTAATTCAATGTTTCGCCATTTGTCAAACATGCAGTATTCGGGAATCGAGTGGACATTAAAGGATATTTGGAAATCAAGGTTCGAGGCTAAAATTAGAAGGAAAAAGATTCAAAAAGAATGTGAACTTGTTATCTCGCAAGGTGGCCATAAAGAGAAAACTCTTAGGTTATTATCAGCTGAGCTTGATGACATTAGAGATGATGTTATTCGACGGCGGCAATCAGTGAACATCTTCAGATATCTTGAGACAATTAACCTTTGTCCTTCTGGTTCTGCGAAGGTCCTTGATCTTGGATGTGGGAATGTGTATGCCCCTGTGCTTAAACAGGTACTAGGGTATTCAGTGGAAGGGGTGGAAGGCTTGACATTCAACTTTGAAGCGGACCGGTACCCGTTCGCAGATTCAGCCTTTGATGGCGCGCTGCTTTGTGAAGTGATTCAACAATACACAGATGATCCGATGTTTAGCCTTATTGAGCTCAATCGCGTTATCAAAGATGGCGGATTCCTTGTCGTCACAACTCCCAATGTAGCCAGCTGGGGGGCTATCTATCGTGCACTTAATCAGCAACACCCCTCACAGTGGCCATGCTACACAACGAATCGCCCAGGGGCCCATTGCATTTATGCCCGGGAGTATCTGGTGAGTGAGGTTATCGCTCTTTTTGAAGCTGCGGGATTCCTTGTGGAGAAAATCTACACACACAATTGGCACCCTGGTGCGGAATATGAACCAATCGACAATTTTTCCCGCCAGCACAGGGGCGAGACAATTTTCTGTCTTGGGAGAAAGATATCGATGCCCAAAAAACGATTCGTCAGGGGAATATCTGGCGAGGACACCCCTTTTTACCTTGGTTAAGGATGAAATGTAACGTTAACCACTCTCACAGAAATGCAGATTCCTAACCTAAGTAAATGTAAAATGTTGAGAAAAATGCTGCACAGTCATCTTTGGCAGCGTCTACCCCGCCCCTTTCGCCGCGCAGCCCTTTTTCGGGTCACATCTCTTTTTGCCCCGCGGCCCAAAGTCAAAGTCAAAGCCACCGAGCCGATTCTGGTCGTCGGTGCGCTACGCACCGCCTCTGGCCTCGGTGAATCGGCGAGACTTTGCCATGATGCGTTGAAAGCTGAAGGCCTTAAGGTTTATGGTATTGACCTGACTGCGAGCCTGATGCAGGTGGAAGATGTACCTGATTTCCCTTTTACCGACGGCCGAACCTATGAGGGTCAAGGCTCTTTGATCATCCATGTCAATGCGCCACTTATGCCACAAGTAATGCTGTGCCTCGGTCGGCGTCTGGTGCGAGATAAAAGAATCATTGGCTACTGGGCTTGGGAACTACCCCAAGTACCTGATGACTGGCAGTTTGGCATTCCTTTCGTACATGAGATATGGGTACCGAGTACCTTTACTGCAAAAGCAGTACGTTCGATCGCTCAGAATCGCCCGGTTCGTGTCGTGCCCCATCCGGTGGCGCTACGCAAACTAACTGCAATACCAGAGCTTAGATCGGCTGAGCGCCCCTTTACCGTTCTTACGTTCTTCAACGCTGCATCAGGTTTTTTCCGGAAAAACCCCATGGCGGTAATTGATGCTTTTCGCAAAGCCTTTAGCACAGATGGTTCTGCGCAACTGATCGTCAAAGCATCCAATTTATCAGTCTTTCCCATAAGTATTGAATTGATTCAAAATGGTATGCAAGGGGCTGACAATATACTTCTTATGAATAAGACTATGAGCCAGGCCGAAATCCATAAGCTTTATCATGAAAGTGATGTCGTTATGTCTTTGCACCACGCAGAGGGATTTGGCCTTACCATTGCCGAAGCGATGTTGCACACTCTGCCGGTTATTGTGACGGACTGGTCCGGCAATATTGATTTTCTTAATTCAGAGAGGGGAATCCCTATATCTTACAATCTCATTCCCGCAAAAGATCCGCAAGGCACCTATCATTATCCAAACATGCGATGGGCCAATGCGGATACACAAGCGGCTGCAGAGGCGCTAAAAAAGCTACGCTATGACAAAGACTATGCCAAACGTCTGGGACAGGCCGCGGCTGATTATGGAAGACGGGCCTGGAGCGCTGAACGCTATGCTAAGACAGTGCGCGGGCATTTGGGGCTTCGCTAAGGATAGGGCCATTGAGTTTCTAGGGAGATGGTATTCTAAGTACCCAGCGCTGTAATTATGCCGCTAGTTTATATTGATTTTGAGGATCAAATTTTTCCAACATTTTAACTTTTGTGTAAGACCACTGAATCCGTTTGGGATTCTGGTTAAGATATTCAAAATACTCCATAAGCTGTGATTCCAAAGCCTCCTTATCGTTAAAATAGCATGGGGTCAGTACATCCCGCTGAAGCTTACTGAAGATAATCTCTACCTGATCGAGCCAACTGGCATGGGTTGGCAACCAATAAATCTTTACCGTAAAGGATAGATGAAGTGAATTGATCCACTTTCTCAACTGCTTTGGCGCATGAGTGCTGCCATTATCCAGGATCAGATGAATAAATTTTAACCCTTTGCAAACTCGATCCTTGAACGGGCGCATTCCCATTTTCCCGGTTTCAAAACAGCCTATCATTTTTAATAAAAAGCAGCTATGCTTTCCTTCAACGATAACTCGATGGGAAAGAAAACAGCATGAAGCTCAAAAAGGCCGAAACCTGTGAAACCGTAGAAGAAATATATGAATTATTGAAACAGCTGGACAAAGAGAAGCGGCTAATTCGCAGTCCGGAAGAGTTAATTAAGGTTGAACAGGAAATTTTAAGCTATACCAATCGTTTAGCCACGTTGATGCTAAAAAAAAAGTCCAAACCAGCTTGAACTCTCCAGAGCATAACGAACAGGAAAAAGGCAATACCGCAAAACTCACCTTTTTTGATTATCCTGTGGCAATTCCAGCCAGCGTGCCGTCAATTTTTCCAGTTCCGTTCGAACTTTTTTGCCGGAACGGGTATGGAGTTTGAAGCGACTACGGTGATTGCA
>CALBTS010000633.1 GCA_937968035.1 uncultured Methanomethylovorans sp. | reverse complement strand
CCACCGAGATCTACACTCTTTCCCTACACGACGCTCTTCCGATCTAAAACGAATAACTTTATCATAGAAGATAACGTCTACGATAAGATCACTGATGCCACCAGTGATATATGGATCCCGATACATATGAACCATATGTTCGTAAACGAGGCATACAGGGTATGGCACGGCGAGCCTTTCAAAGAGGGCTATCTCCAGGCTCCTGCACCCACAGATCACTTCGACCTGCACAGGCAGGGACCGTCAACCGATACAAAATATAAAGGGCTGGAGCTGATCCCCGGATTAAATATTGGCGGTTTCTTTGATGCCGGAGATTTTGATATAGAGACAGGTTCGAATATTGGTGTGGTACAGAACTTTGTACAGACATGGGAATATTTCAAACCAATGCGTGATCAGACTTTTATTGATCAGAAGCAACGTTATGTTGACCTTCACCGTCCGGATGGGATACCAGACGTTTTGCAGTTTATCGAGCATGGGACAATGAACCTGGTAGCTCAGGCCGAGATAATAGGTCATATGGCATCGACTCTCTCCAACTCTGTGCTTGATAATTACCATCACCTTGGTGATGCAGCCTCTATAACGGACGGCCTTCCATATAATCCGAACCTTGGACCTTACGAAGTAGCTGCTGACGGACGGTCAAGCGGCGTTAAGGATGATATGTGGGCATTTACAAGCCGTAATCCCGGTCTCGATCTTATGGCAGCAACAATGTTTGCCGCAACAAGCAGGGCGTTGAAGGGATATAACGACGATCTTTCGGCAAGAGCGTTGCAACAGTCAAAAAGACTCCTGAAAGAGGCAACGGAATTACTTGCCGCTCAGCCACAGGGTTCTGCCGGCAGGTTCGGAGGATCAGCAAACATGGGCACCAATCTTCAATTATATATCTCCACCGGGGAGAAACAATATATCGATAAATTTCTGGAACTTTTATGGCCTTCACTTGAGCGCAATGTCAGTATGGGCATTTTGACGGCATTGGAAGCCATACCACACATGGACGCATCCTACAAAGAGAAGCTCCGGCCGTATGTTGTAAAGTACAGGGAATACATCGAGGGGCTTGAAAAAAATAATCCGTACGGAGTTCCTATCGGCCTTGGTAACTGGGCAGGCAGCGGAGGTGTGGTCAGCTTTGGTACCGCCATTTGCTTTGCCAGCAAACATTTCCCTGATATTATCGATGCAAACCATGTTTTCAAGACCACCAACTGGTTGTTTGGCTGCCATCCTTACCACAATTATTCCTTAGTGGCAACGGTAGGCGCAACTCGTCCGAAAGCAGTATTTTACGGGAATAACAGGGCAGATTTCTCATTTATTCCGGGCAATGTTGCTCCGGGTATCTTATTCAGAAAACCTGACCATTTTGAAAACTACGACGACTGGCCATTTCTGTGGGGCCAAAACGAGGGCACAATTGGTGGAAATACCAGTTATTTAATTTTTGGATCGGCTTTTAAGAATTTAGTAAAATAAACAACTATAGGAGGGCTTTGTAAGCATCAGTTAATCATTTGATGAACAGCAGCTGTGCAAGTTCAAAAAGACTGCGCCTCCAGGTCTGGAACTCATGGCGGGTATTCTCAGAGATATATGGGACAGCATTGAAGCCTGCATCTTTGAGAGCGGTGGCGGCATTCCTGACACCATTCGCATTTTCAAAACTTCCGCAGCTCAGGAAAATAAGTTTAACCTTCGACTTATCCTTAATATCTTCCGGAGCATATGTTCCGCCGCTGAGAAGACCATAATGAGAAAACATGTCGGGCCGTGCCAGGGTTATTGTTTTGGTTTCCATCCCACCCATCGATAGCCCGGCCATTGCACGATGAGGTTGATCTGCAAGAGTACGGAAACTGGCATCAATATAAGGGATCAATTCATCGATAAGAACTGTCTGAAATGGCTTAATGTCAAAATTTTTCAAACCTCCCATTTTAACATCATTGGTCATACCATATGTCATTACAATGAGAAAAGGTTTGATCTTGCCATCTGCGATAAGGTTATCCATTATCAGGTTAGCCCGTCCCTGGTTAGTCCATGCCGTTTCATCCTCCCCCCAGCCATGCTGAAGGTAAAGAACTGGGTAGCGGGTCCTTTTACTCTTGTCGTAATCCGGAGGAGTATAAACAAACGCCCTCCGGGAGGTGTTTGTACTTCCGGAGGGGAACAGAATCTGCTGCACCCTGCCATGAGGCACATCCTTAAGCGCATAGAAATCCTGGTCATGAGCAGGGATCTCTATGCCGCTTTCCCAGCGTGTCGAGCCATAGAAATTCAATGTCCCGGGATCATTAAACACACCTCCGTCCACTGTCAGATGGTAATAATGGAATCCTTCGTCCAAAGGTCCGGCTGTTGTTCCTGTCCATGAACCGTCCTCAGTCTTCAGGAGTGGCGTTTCACCCCTTGTCCCGCCAGGTCCAAGGCTTACAACAATACTTTTGGCATCAGGTGCTTTAATCCGGAATCTTGCATAACCCTGTGAGTTGACCTGAGGATATTCCTGCCCCGGCTGGTTAAGGGTTGAAGGTCTGAAATCTTCTGTTATTGCCGGCTTACCGGTCTGAGCTGAGCATAAACCTCCTGCTGTCAGCAAAGCAGTTAAAACAAATAATTGTCTGATTTTCATTTATTGACTGGTATATTATTGTGATTTTGAACAGTTATATCAGATTTAAAGTATGTGGTCAATTCCGGATCAAAATGAGAATTGTAATTTTCTGAATAAGAAGAAACTCTATTTTGCTAATTTTTCTGACTCAAAATTAAATATTTTTTCAGTTCGTTAATTGCTGCATGCCGGTGAGAACTGCAATATTTGATCTGCTAAACTTTGTTAAACCACTAACAGGGGATAAGTCCAGATCCTGCAAAATATTACTTAAACTTAGCTTTTTATCTTCAAATTATCTCTTTAAGGTATCAATAGCAC
>CALBTS010000632.1 GCA_937968035.1 uncultured Methanomethylovorans sp. | reverse complement strand
TCAAACATCGATTTTTCAGATATTTAAACTTTATGAATATATTAAATATGTTGATACTCATAATGATGAGATATAGGTGAGGTTATCCTGAAGATGCACGGTATCATCAAGGAGGAGGACACAATGCCGCAGCTTACAAGTACGGCGTGTCCCAGGTGCGGACAGTTGAACGGGCCGACTTCTTGATTTTGTTTCCGGTGTGGCATGGCCTTGAGGGTTTAATGTTGCTGTTGATATTGAGAAGAGGTGGTCTGATATTGCCATGGCCTTGATGGAGCTTGTGGAGAAGGAGCCGGAGATCGCGAAGATATTGAGGGAGAGTGTGTGAGAGCCCTTCTTTTTTTATTTTTTAGACTTTGTTTTTTCTGAGCATTTTTGAACTCAGTATTTTATCTCCAATTAGTCCAATACTTAACAGAGAGGGAATTGATAATGTCCGATGTAATGATCGATAAGGATATAGAAACCATTCTTGGCTATCGTTTCACTAACAGAGGACTTTTAGAACAGGCACTCACAACTAAAGCCTATTCAAATGAACATCATGTTAAGAATCAGGATGAATTTCGAACCATTGGAGATGCGATTCTGAAACTTGTTTTAACAGAATTGCTGATGGAAAAAGGCAATAAAACAGGAGGAACAATTACTCCTAAAAGAGTCAGGCAGGAGAAAAAGAAAGGGCTTGCTGATACCGCTAGAGAACTTGGAATTGGTCCACATGTAAAGCTTGGAAATGGACAAAAAAAGCAAAACCATGGAGATAGCGACCATGTCTTAGCAGAGACACTTGAGGCAATTGCAGGTGCTATGTATTTTGATGGAGGATTTGATAAAAACAAGGATGTAATGAAAGGGTGGTTTAAGCCATTAAATCTGCTATAGTTTTTGTTAAATAATAAGATTCAGTGGATAACAATGTAAATACATTTCACATTCATTCCCCATCTTCCAGTTCTTCGGGTAAACTGGCTTCCAGCTCCTCGATGGTGGGGAGGCAGGTGTCCAGGACAATTGGTCAGCAATCTGCTGACCTAATCTGAGATGAGGACCTAATAAAGCATCTAAACTCGTACCCCGAAAATGTCCAAGATGCAAGACGACGAATGGTTCAACTTCAGACTTTTGTGCATCGAGTGGGATGGTCCTTGATCTTGGAACTGCTGTGTATGTAGAGAATAAACGGTCCGATATCACTATGGCTCTGATGGAGCTTGTGGAGAAAGAACCCGAGATATTGAGGGAGAGTGTGTGAAGATAACCCCACTATTTTTTGGATGGTACCGCCAAGTGATCAAAGCGACCATTTATCAGGCACTTTCAAGTACTTTGCTCCAGTCATCAGACAAACGCTCTGCCTGCTGCAATACTAGTTGAATAGCTTCTTCCTGTTTGTCAGGTGGAT
>CALBTS010000631.1 GCA_937968035.1 uncultured Methanomethylovorans sp. | reverse complement strand
AAAATCTGTTTATCTGTCTGCTTGATCTTTGAATAATCAATCCGCAAACTATCACGTTTGAGGGGGATTATAAATTTTAGCCCTTCGCCATACAACTGATTAACGTTGTTCTCGGAATAAAACCCTTTATCAGCAATTATCACGGCATCTTTTACCCCACTCTCCTTCAGGCAGAGTTTGAAGGACTTCACATCTTTTATGTTTCCTGGTGTGATCCGGTAATATATTGGCAACTGCTGTCCAACTGAGAAGACAAACATCAGGTTGATAAGTTTGTCGTAAGTCCCTTTTTTGCTCTTTCCATTCTTATTTATGCCAATCTTTTCCGAGCACGAATTAATGTCGGTGCCATCAAACAGAATACAGTCGTTGGCTTTGCTAAATTCTCTGAAAAACGCCACAATATCGCTTCGGCTATTGCCAAGTTCACGCAAAACCCATCCAAGTTCTTTGGCTGACAGAGTTGTATCTGTATATAGCTCGGATAAAAAGCTGTGTTGAAAATGAAATGCCATGTTTTTTAATGGCGCCTGGTGAAGTATCCGGCCATAGGCAAGAGCCATGATCGTTTGCCAATGTAAGGGGAAGTGTTTTTGCAGAAGTTTTGGATATTGCTCCAATATCTCTGTAATAAAATGAGTAACTCCATATTCCTTAACCGAGAGGTGAGAAATCATGGGTTCTTTTGTTCGAAGCCGGTCTTTATCGGACATAACAAAACCGTCTTCCTCAGTAATCTTTCCCAGGAGTTTTCCAGTAATCTTTTGGGGTCTCTTTTTCTCCGGGTTCCATTTACTGCTAACCTCATAGAGGTAGTAATGACCGTTGAGCAGTCTAAGCTCAGTTCCTTTACGTTTGTGGCGGGTTGCCCACTCTGGATGTAAAACCATAATGTAACGTATTTACGTAATATCAAAGTAACACTAAAAAACCTGAAATGTCAAGCAAATCAGGCCTTTTGTTAATAAATATTACGTATTGTTGAAAAGTTACGGTTTAACAGATTATGCAACAACTTAAGCAGCTATGAAATTTTTTTATTTTTTTCTAAATCAATAAGCCGCTGAACTTCAATGCAGGACAATCATCCGTAATTCTTTTTGCAGAAAAAATAGAAATCCTGAATAGGGGTAAATCTGTTTTCAGTTGTCTGTTAAATGAAATGGTTGGATTTTATCCGGCTTTTCAATTACTTTGCAGAACTTAAAAAGCCGGGTTCACTGAAGCCCGGGTGAATGATTTGCTTATCTTTACTTACGGAATGGCTTAACGAGGAACGCTGGAATTTAAACTACAACTGCTTGACTGACTTGTACTACTACATTCCGGATACTACCGGAAATTCTGCTATGTGCCCTTCAGAGATCCACCCCGGATTTTTCTGCACGGGTAAATTTTGTTTTTATACACTCCGTTCCCGCTCTGTGCGGATCTGCCATCAACCTGCGTTTTCACTG